>CAMWJM010000010.1 GCA_947174575.1 uncultured Alistipes sp.
TGAATTGTGAATTGTGAATTGTGAATTGTGAATTGTGAATTGTGAATTGTGAATTTTTCACGTTCTGTCGCCTTTTTTCTTGTTCCACAAATGCACCGTCACGCCGATGCGGATGTCGGCGATGTTGAGCCGCAGGTTCATCTTCGAGTAGTGGCGTTCGCCGGTCTTGACGCCCTGGTCGTCGTACTGGCGGATGTGGGTGTATTTGAATCCGCCCAGTCCGAACGAGATCGACGCGCAGACATTGGGGAACGCGTAGACCGCCACGCCCGGATTGACCCACGCCTTGACCGTGGTGTTTTTCGAGGATGTCCGCTTGGAGTCGTCGCCCGATTTGTAGGCGAACGTGTTCTGGCCCGTCGACATCGACAACTCGATCTCGCCGAAGACGGCGAAGCGCCCCTTCTCGTCGATGGGGACGTAGGTGCGGTGGAACACGCCGAACGAATAGCGGTCGTTGGTCAGATCGAGCCACGGGATTTCGAGTTCGATGTCGTTCTGCTCGCCCAGGTTGATGCCGAGCGCATTCAGCCGACCCGAAATATGGGTGTAGCCGAACCGCACGCCGAAGCACCGGTTGTCGCGGTAGAAATAACCCACGAACGGGTTCACGGTGGTGATGTTGCCGCTCAAATCGATGTTCTCGAATATGGGAAATATGTCCGCGTCGTCGGTCGAAAGCGTCCCGTAGGAGACGGTCAGCCCGAACATCGTCTCTCCCTTGAAGACGAAGCGGTTCTTGTTGATCTCGCGGTCGATGCGTCGGCTGGTCGGCAAAAAACGCTTCTTGAGCCGCATGCCCCGGGGCGACACGACAGCAGAAGATTCCGAAGAATCAGTGTCGGACTCCCGAAGCGTATCGGTCGATTCCGGGGCTATTTCGGCAACCCCCGGCTCCGATTCGTCCGACTTCGGCTCCATTTCGACGGTCGATTCGACCTCTCCGAGCTGTGCTTCCGATTCTGTTTCGACAGTTCCTGGCTCCGTTTCAATCGCTCCGCCGGTTTCGAGCATTGCATTTTGCATTGCATCGATCGCCACCGCTTCGATCTCCCTTTCTACTTCTACGGGTTCTATGGGCGTGCCGGTTTCTTCGGGCAGCACCGGCCCTACATCGACAATCTCCGCTTGTACTTTTTCGGTCGGGAGGTCCGTCGTCGCAACTGTATTTTCCGGTTGCGGCAGGATCTCCGGCGCCGTGATTCCGGCCCGGACGTGGAGTGCCGGGGCGAGCAGCAGCCCGAGCAGGGCGATAGGGAGCAGTGCGTTTTTCATGGGTCGGGGAGGGTCATAGGTGGAACGATACGCCCAACCCGATCGAGAGCGGGTTGATCCGGAAATTCATGTTGCTCGACCGCATGTCGGCGGTTTTCACCTGGTTCTTGATCTGGTGGCTGTGGGTGTAGCTGATGCCCATCACGCCGATGTTCACCTCCACGGCCATGGTGTTGGTGGCGAAGGCGATCAAGCCCGGTGAGACGCCCAGGGCGATCGACGTGCCCGTCTCGTAGGTGCCCCGCACGGGGTTGTCGGCTGCGAATTTGCTTTGGTGGCCGCCCAGCGTGAGCGACATCTCGTTGAACAGCGCGAAGCGCTTGTTGCGGCCCAGCGGGATATACTGGCGCCATATCGCCGCCACGGAGTAGGTGTGCTTGAGCGAATAGTAGTAGTCGGCCGTGATTTCGGTGCCCGACTCTTCGTCGCCCAGACTCAAGGCGCCGTCGTCCACGCGCAGCAGCGTGCGCGAGTAGATGGCGCGGATGCCGAACGCCATGTTGTCGCGCGGCGCGTAGCCGATCAAGGGGCTGATCTTGAAGGTGTAGCCGTCCGACTCGATGCCCTCGACGATCAGAAACGTGTAGCCGTCGTTCACATGGGTCGAGTACGACGCCATGCCGCCGAAGATCCATTGTCCCGCAGGCACGAACACATGTTTCACGTCGACCAGCCCGCGCTGCCGCCGGATTTCGTTGATCGTAGGCGGAGTATCCGCATCCTCGTCCGTCCCGAAGCGCGCACTCCCGCGTTCTGCGGCCCCCTCGGCGTCGCGGCCTTCGGTTTCGACAGGCTGTACGGGGTTCGTAGTCCCGGCTTCGGCCCGGACGAACGCGCCCAGCAGCGCGACGGTCAGCAAAACGGTTCGGATCGATCCCATGCGTTCGGTTTATCGGGGTCAGTAGACCAGTTCCATGTCGTCGAGATACATCGTGCTCGACGTCGAGCCAGCGAAGTAGTCGCCGTATTTGCTGGCCGAGGCGGTCAGCATCAGGTAGGTCGGCACTTCGCCTTCGTATTCTTCGTTGTAGTGCAGGTCGAGCGTGATCTCGGTCCACTCGGCCAGCGACTGCGTGTTGTTCCACTCGGCCCAGGCGATGATGTGGCCGTCGCTGCGGTCGTTGGTGCTGCTCTTTCCGTCGAGCGAGGTACAATAGGGCATGGTCTTGTGGTTGGCCGCGAAATCGAGGAACGTGTCCGATCTTTTGGTCGCAACTATGTGCGGCCCCTCCATCTTGCACAGACAGATGTAGACTTGGTTGACATCCGAGTCGCCGTTGCCGACGCTGCCGCCGGGATTGTCCACGGTGCCTGCGGTGCCCTTGTACCAGAACCGGAGCGCCCTGGGCCGATAGGTGAATGCGAACGGCTTGCCGAATCCGATCACGCCGTCCGTACCGTCGGTCGCCAGGTATTTGCCCACGAAGATGTTGCCTGCCGCGAATTTGCCGATACCTAACATCGCCACTTTCTGCGACTGGAGCTTAGCCGAGGTCGTGCCGGACGAGCCGGGACGGGCGTCGTTGGCTTTGGTCGTTACGTTCACATTCAGCGTCGACGAGCCGTGGTTGCCCGTGTCCCACCATTGATCGCTGTTCTCCGACATATAGGGAAGCAGGGGCGACGATCCCGTCCATATTTCGAATCCCGCGTTGTAGACCTGCGGCCCTTGCGGATAGGCGATGTCTTGCACGGCACCGGTCGGCACTCCGTCGAGCAACAGTCGGTATGCGCACTTCGTACCTATGCGTGCGAGGGGTTGGGGTGTGGTATAGATGTCGTCGTCGGTCTGCATCAGTTCGGCGGTGCTCCACTCGGTTTCGCCCTGATAGCGGTACTCCAGCGTCGCGGCGGTCGCTGCCCGCAATATGCAGGCGCGCCATTTCAGGTCGTCGAACCACGGGTCGGGCGTCGGAGCCAGCGCTCCCGACGTGCGCACGGTCAGCGTCTTTTCGCCCTCGCCGCCGTCCCGGTCGATGGCGGTGATCTGCAGGGCGTTGTCGCCGCCGGGCAGCTGCGCGAAGAATCGCGCACCCAGTGTCACGGTGAGATTCGCCTCGTCGGCGCACGCCACCGTTATGCCGTTGGCGTTCTCGGGGGCCGTGGTCGCCGGAACCTCGTAGGTCGTGCCGGCGACTTCGATGCGCACCCGCTCCATGTCGCCGATCGAGGCGACTGTGAAGGCGAGCGGTGCCGAGTCGAAGCGCTGCGGCTCGCCCATGTCGAAGCCCACGCCCGCGATCTGCGGATTGGGCACGAACGTGATCGAGTCGTCGATCTCGTCGAGCGACTCGTCGAGCGTCAGCGTGAAGTCGAGGAAGCCGCCCAGGTCTTTGGAGTACTTGAGTTTCAGCTCGTAGCAGAGTCCCGGAGTGGCCTCTATGGCTTTGGAGCCGGTCGTCTTCAACTCCAGGGGTGCGCCGTCCTTCTCGCCGCTGCCGCAGAAATACCAGTCGAGCGTCGAGGTCTCCTCCGGCAGCAGGAAATAGCCGGTGGCCGTCTTGTCGAACGACAGATGCGGCCCCGAGACGCTCGCCGCCGTTTCCCACCCCGTCGACTGGTCGAACGCCACCGTAGTAGAGTAGCTTTCTTTGAACGTCGCTGCGATCGTCGGATCGTAGACGACCTTCACGATCGTGTTCGCCACCCGGCACTCCACCTCTACGGTCGTCGCGCCCTGGGCGATCGTGAAGGCCTGTTCGCCCCGATAGAAAGGGCGGTCGAAGCTCGCTTCGGCGGCGTCGCCCAGCTCTACGGCTATCGAATAGTCGCCCGTGAGCAGCCACAGCGCCTCGGGCAGCTCCCGGCGCGAGTTGTAGCGGCGGATAAGCTCCTTGCGCGGTTCGCCGTCGACTACGGTGTGCTTGTAGATGCGTATGGCGCAGCGTGTCCACGGATATTGCTCATCGTCGACCTCGGCGCGGGTGTGCGGGGTGTCGATGGCGAACGTCACGCATCCCTGGCCCGGGGCCGGCAGCTCCGCCCCTGCCTTTTCGGAGCACGACGCACCCAGCAGCACGAGGCAAATCGAGAACAGAAGATATGCGGCTTTCATGTTCATCTCGGGATCAGTTTACATGCAGCATGATCGCTTCGGTCGCGGTGTTGCCCGCCGTGTCGACCACCGTCAGGCGGAAGTCCGAATCGCCCTGGAACGTGCCGAGCAGCGGGATGAACGTCGTGATCGAGAAGTGCAGCTCCGTCTGTCCGGCCACCTCTTCGCCCGTGGGGAACCCGAAGTTGCGGAGCTTGTCGCTCAATCCCTTTTCGGCGGCTTCGGGGTCGACCAGGTCGAACTGCGCCGGGAGCATCCCGCCCAGATCCAGGGCGCCCTCGATGCTCACCAGCAGCGAGGCTACGCCCTGCGTCGCCGTCACCTTGATGTCCACCTCCATGCCCTCGAACGTATCGTAGCGCTGCGTGATGTCGTATCCCTCCCACTTGATGCGCGGGTCGGCGCCGGCCGAGGGGTCGACCTCTATCGTGAGCGTGTAGACGCTCTTCAGCTCGGCTTCGTTGGCTATGGTCAGCGTGAAAGTGTGGGTGCCTTCGTAGTCGAACAGCAGCCGCATCAAGTCCGCGAGCGAGAACGTGCGCTCCGTGACGTTGAGGTTGACGGCCGGGAATCCCCATGAGCGCAGGGTCGTGCGGGCCGCGCTCTCGGCCGGCAGGACGAACATGTCGACCGGCTCGGTGAGTTCCATGATGGTCAGCAGGTTGTGGAATGCGGCGTTGTCGGTCGTTATCCCGATCTCGAACGAGGCGATCGGCGTGGTCGAGGTCATCGTGAAGTCGCACGGCGCGATGAAATAGCCGCCTTCGTCGAAGCTGTCGGACGTGAGCTTGATCGGTTCGTCCAATGTGTGGCCCGGCCACTCCAGTTTGGGGGCATCGGGGTCGTTCTCGTCCGGAATAGGCTCCTCGCAGAGCGCGGCCAGCGTCACCACGTCCACATCCACCGGCTTGCCGGCCACCCAGGTCTCCACCTCGGCGTTGATGATGATCGTGCCGTCTTCGGCGTGCTGGATGTTGACCTCTATTCTGCGCCATTCGCCCGCCTTGGCGTTCTTGGCCACCTGCAGCGGCTGACGGGTGATCTGCTTGCCGTCGAACACCGTGGTCAGGTAGAGGATCAGCGGGTTGGTCTGCCCCTCCTTGGGTTTCAGATAGACGACCTCTTCGGGATAGATGCCTTCGAATACGAACGAACGGTCGCCCGAGAGCACCAGTTCCGACCGCGTGTCTTCGCTCATCGTGGCGATGAGCGTGTCCTTGTAGCCGACCGTCGCCCTCACGGTGAGCAGACGGCAGGTCATGTTCTGGAGCGTCGAAGTCTGCTCCTTGATGATCGTGAAGATTTGCGTGGCGCCGTAGGTCGGCGAACCCTCGTCGCCCTCTATGGCCACATCGGGCGTCGGGCCGGAGTATACCGACAGCGTGTAGCGGCCCACCGGCAGCTCGATCAGCTCGGGCCGGTCGGCATAGGCGAAGCTCGTCACGCTCGCGCCCTCCTTGTCGATCACCTCCACCGGGTTGCCCTGCGCGTCGAGAATCTCCACCGTGTAGCTCTCCAGATCGGTATTCGCCGCGCGCGTGCCGCGTACGGGGCCGATCTCCTCCACGCGCTCCTCGATCGTCGCGTCGAGCGACGCCAGCGCCAGATAGCCCACGTTGGGGCCTTCGTCCGGCTCGCCGCCGCCTTCGAATCCCGAAGTCTCTTCCACGCAGGCGGACGTCAGCAGCAACAGTGCGCCGAGGGGCGCCGCAAGATATTTTCGCATCGTCGTTTTCATGTTCGGTGTCGGTTAACGGGTTGCAGAATCGGCAGAAACAGCAAAAGTAGCCGGAATGGCCGGAAGAGTCGGAGTCGCCGTGCCGTTCGAATGCCGGCGGTTTGTCGAAATGGCTGCTGTGGCGTGTTTCGGGTCGGGTTTGGCTTTGTCGTTGAGTTCTTCGTCGATGATCTCCGTGCGGATCGGGTCGTCGTTGAGCGTGAAAATCACCTCGTCCGTGCTGCCCGCGTCCGATATGTCGAACGTGTAGGTGTAGAGCGTGCCGGCCTCGGGCGCGGCGTTCACCGTGGCGGCGAACTTCACGGTCTGCGGCGGCAGCGTCGGCGAGGGTGCCTGCTTGGTGGCCTCGCCCTCGATCGTGAAGCGCGCGGGACGCACATAGAAATAGGTAGCCTTTTCCTTGGCGCCGGCCGTATGATTCACGGCGAATTCGTTGCCGGCATCCGTCGTCAGCGTGAATTTCGCGCCGTTGGCAAAGTAGCCCTTGAACCGCTCGGTGAAGACGATCCGCACGATCGTGTTGGCCACCTTCACCGTGACGTGTACCGGCGAGGGTTCGATGCCCGCCACCACGCGGAGCCGCGCGCGACCCTCGAAGTAGGGCATGTCCACCCCCTCGACGCTCGCCTTGGCGCCCCGGTATTCCGTACCGTCGAAGAGTATGACCGTATAGAGCGTGGCCCACAGCCAATCGTTCGCGGGATCGTAGCTCTCCAGCGTTTCCCACTCCTGCGCGAAGTCGTACTCCGGATCGGCGCTCTCGACCCGCAGGCCCAGTTCGGCGACCTCCGGCACGCTGTAGTTTCCGGCCGGCAGCTCGACATAGGCGCGCGTGCGGGCGTCGACGACCTGCATGCACTCGGCCTCCACGCCCAGCGTGCCGTAGCCCGTGGCTGCGACCTCCCCGACGTGCTTCGAGCACGCCGCCGTCAACAGAGCCAGCAGAAGTATGGTGGTATATCGTTTCATCTTCAGTGTGCGATCGTTACGCGGATGTTGTCGATATAGCAGTCGTAATAGACACCCGTAACGGCCAACCATCCCGACGACTTGTAGGTGAATATCTGCCACGAAAGCCGCGACGACGCGTTGCATCCCGCCACGGTCTGATCGGTCAGCTTATCGGGCAAATTGCGGGTGTCGGAGAGTTTGGCGACCTGTTTTTCCGTAAAGACTGTTTGCGTGAAGTCGGCATCGGCGTCGATCGTCGTCTGCGCATCGGCCGTGTCGGTGCGTCCGAACGTGCAGGTCGCCACGGCATTGCCGCCTCCCGTTCCGCTGTGGGTGTTGTACCCCATGTCGAACGATACCTTGATGTCGACGGCTTTCCCGCTTCGAATCGGCAGTCGGGAGGTGTCTACGCGCCCTTTGGAGCGCGAATTGGTGATGCCGCTGTGGCTGCTTACGTGGCAGGTGGCCACGATGCAGTTGCCGGGATCGGTATGCGCCCGGGCACCGCTCCAGTTCGACAGCCCCCAGTCCGACAGATCGGCGGCGCTGTCCGTGGAATAGTCGCCTATTCCGTCGAAATCTTCGGACAGCAGATACGGCGCCGCGACCGTGCAGCCGTCGGCGGAAACGCCGCTCATCGCACAGCGTTTGCCGTAGACGCCTTCGGTGTTCTCCGAGCCTACGCTCAACCCCGCTTCGATGCCGTCGGCGAAGCCCGCCTGCTGGTCGGCGAAAATCTTCATCGAGAACGTTCCGTCGCCGTTCGCCGTGATCGTGCGGG
The DNA here is from genome assembly GCA_947174575.1 of uncultured Alistipes sp. Taxonomy (GTDB): domain Bacteria; phylum Bacteroidota; class Bacteroidia; order Bacteroidales; family Rikenellaceae; genus Alistipes. Next base: position 7,801 of record CAMWJM010000010.1, read on the forward strand.
TGACGTTGTACAGCTCCAGAGAGGGGAATTCATACCCCTCCGGCATTTCCAGCAGATCGATTTCGGTCACCGCTTCGCCCAGATGCGCGGGGTCTACCGTCAGCCGGTAGTCGCGCTGCGGGCGCGCTTCTCGTATGGTCAGCGTCACCGGCGTGACTACGCCTGCGGGGCACTCCTCGAAAGCATAGGTCGCCAGCGGCCACGAATATTCCGTCCCGTCCGTGGCCGTGAATTTCACTTCGGCGCCCCGCAGGTCGGTCGGGGCGATATAGACCCAGAACGAGTCGCCCTCGTCCACGGGCGTCGCGAAATCGAGCGTCACGGCATCGGCCGCCGCCGTCATTTCGGGTGCCGCATCCGGATTTTTCAGGTCCCACGTCATGCGGCCCGCCACGGGGCGGCCGAAGTCGATGCGCAGCTTCTCGATCGGGCGGCCCAGACGGTTGCGGCCCTCGGGAATCGTGACCTTCAGTGCATGTACCTTATGATAGAAGTGCAGATTCACTTCGTTCAGAATCTCTTCCTGCAGCCCGACGCCCTGCGTGGCCGCCAGCATGATGTCGCAGCTGCCGTCCCACGCGCCGCTCTGCACGGCGGGGATCGTGTAGCTCACGTGCGTGCCGTCGGTCTCTTCGGGCAGCGGCGAGGCGCCGTAGTAGGTGTAGGTGCCCGCCGGCATGGGGTCTACCGTCCCCACGAACATGCCGCGGTCGTCGGCCCCCGTGTGGTACCAGAACCGGAACGGCACCGCCTCGAACACCGGCGCGCCGTCGCCGTAGGCCCAGAGCGCCAGACGGTCGCCCTTGATCCACTTCAGGCTCAAACCGTCGTCGCCCAGCGCCGTGCGGGTCGCAGGGGCGGCGATGCGCACCTCGATCGGACGGCGCAGCCCGGTGCCTTTCGGGGCGTTAAGCTCCTCGTGGCACGCGACGACGACCGTCGCGAGCGCTGCGACCGTCGCAAGAGCGGCTAACCGTTTGATAATCCTCATGAAGATGCCTTTTCGTATCTGCTGCAAAAATAGGCAACTTATTTCCCGAAACGAAATATTTTCAACGAACCGGGCCTTTTTCATCACGAAAAGCCGGTTTCTTGCGGAAAACGGAGACTACGAATCGGCGTTTTCGCCTGACCGCGCGGACGATGCACGAACGAAAACGGCGGGAACAACCCGCCGTTTTTCCTCGATCTATCGCTGCTTCACGTATTTGTCCAACCACCCGAAGAATTCGCGGTTCCACACCAGCGAGTTCTGGGGTTTGAAGACTTGGTGCGCTTCGTTCCCGAACTCCACCAACCGGGCCGGAATGCCGCGTACTCGAGCTGCCGTGAAGGCTTCGAGCGACTGCGTATAGGGGATGCGGAAATCCTTTTCGCCCGTGAAAATCAGGATCGGCGTGTCCCACTTGTCGACGAATTTATGAGGCGAGTGGGCGTAGGAGCGCTGCGCCACGGCGTTTTGCCGATCCCAGTAGGGGCCGCCGTAGTCGTTGTTCACGAACCACAGCTCCTCGGTCTGGCCATACATGGCGTCGAAGTCGAAGATACCGCAATGGGCGATGAAAGCCTTGAAGCGCTTCTGGTGGCAGCCGGCCAGATAGTAGACCGAATAGCCGCCGTACGAGGCGCCCACGCACCCCATGCGGTCGCGGTCGGCCCACGGCTCGCGCGCCACGTCGTCGATAGCCGAGAGGTAGTCGCGGATGTTCTGACCCGAGTAGTCGCCCGAAATCTGGTCGAGCCACTCCTGCCCGAACGAGGGCAGGCCGCGGCGGTTGGGCGCTACGACGACGTAGCCCTGCGCCGCCATGAGTTGGAAGTTCCAGCGGTAGCTCCATGCTTGCGACACCACGCTCTGCGGGCCGCCCTGGCAGTAGAGCAGCACGGGGTACTTCTTCGCCGGGTCGAAGTCGGGCGGCAGGACGACCCACGCGAGCATCCGCTTGCCGTCGGTGGTGCGTACCCAGCGTTTCTGCACCTGGCCCATCTGCACCGCGTCGTAAATGGAGGCGTTGATATTCGAGATCTGCGTCATCGTGCCGTCCGTCGGGTCGATGTCGAAGAACTCGGTGCCCATGGAGATCGTGCAGACCTCGGCGGCGATGCGGCCGCCCGCCAGCGTGAACGCGTCGATGTCGTGGTCGCCGCGGGTGAGCACCGCCACTTTTGCCGGTGTGCATTCGGCATCGGGAGCCGGCAGCTCCGCGCGGCAGATTTGGTGCGTCGCTTCGATCGGGGCGATGAAATAGAGGGTGCGGTCGTCTGCCCACACGACGTTCATGGCGTTGTAGTCGAAGTTTTTCGTCAGATCCCGCATTTCGCCTGTCGTGCGGTCGTAGACGAAAAGGCGCTCCTTGTCCGACTCGTTGCCCGCGCGGCGCATCGAGCGGAACGCGATTCGGGAGCCGTCGGGCGACCAGACGGGGTATTTGTCGTAGCCCGGCATTTCGAGCAGAAATTCGCGTACGTCGCCCGCGCATGCCGCTGCGTCGGCCGTGTGCGGTTTGCAGATGTTCTGCGTGGTGCCGGTCGTCAGATCATAAATGAAGATGTCCGAGTCGGTCGATATGGCATAGGCGGTGCCCGTCAATGGCTTGCAGGTGTAGGCTATCTGCGTGCCCTGCGGGTTCCACGCGATTTCGGCCATATCGAAATAGGGGGCCAGCGGCGCGTCCCATGCCGCCTCGGAGCCGAGGATGTCGGTGCCGCCCGTCACCATGCCATCGCCCAGCTCGGCCACGAAGATATGGCGGTAGTCGCCCTCGTCCCAGTAGTCCCAGTGGCGGGCCATCAGGTCGTCGTAGATGCGGGCCTGCGATTTGGGCATATCCTTATGTATGTCCGACGACTTGCGTGCGGCCACATGCACCGTCTGCACCCACCAGATATGTCCGCCGTCGGGGCTGACGCCGAAACCCTCCACTTCCGGAATCGCCTCGCCGCCCGTCATCTGCACGGGGTGCGAGCCGTCGACCCGCATGCGCCACACCTGCGTCGAGCCGCTGCGGTCGGAGAGGAAATAGATCGTTCGCCCGTCGGCCGACCAACGGGGCGAGGCGTTGTTCGAGGCGTAGTCGGTGAGCTGCCGGCACTCCCCGGAGGCGATATTTTCGATCCAGAGGGTCGTGATACCGCGGTTGGCGGTCATATCGTACTCCGTTACGGCGTAGAGCAGGTGCTTTCCGTCGGGCGAGAGCGACGAATCGCCCGCCCGGCGCATCTTCCACATCACCTCGGGGGTCAGCCGTCCCGCGGCGATCTCCTCCGGGGTCAGGGCGTTGTCGATCTTCAGCGGTGCCGGGCGCTCGGTGCACCCGTCGAGTCCCATAGCTGCCATGGCCATAAGCAATAATGCGAATTTTTTCATCGAATGGAATACCGAAAAATATATATAATAATAGTATTTTTGTTGCGAAATTTTTCCATGCGCTTTTTATGGAGTCTCTTTTTACCGTTTATTTCGCCGACAAATCGGTCGTCTTCGCCCGGGAGGCTCCCGCGGCGGAGATGTTCCGCTTCGCACCCGCCGACTGCGGGGCGATAAGTCGCGACAAGATAGTGAATTTTCTCGAAACCCGCAATTCGGTCGCCGTCGTGGTGCCCGATCCCCGGGCCGCTTTCGAGCGCTTCGCGCAGGATTTCGCGACGGTCGAGGCGGCCGGCGGCGTGGTGGTGAACGGGCGCGGCGAGCGGCTGATGATCCGCCGCAACGGCCGCTGGGACTTGCCCAAGGGGCATGTCGAGCCGGGCGAGTGCATCGAGGCATGCGCCGCGCGCGAAATTCTCGAAGAGACGGGTGTGGTGTCGGAGGTCGTGGCGCCCCTCTGCGCCACGTGGCACGCCTACTTCTTTCCGCCCACGGCGCGCTGGGAGCTGAAGCGCACCCATTGGTTCGCGCCGCAATTCGGTCGCCGTCGTGGTGCCCGATCCCCGGGCCGCTTTCGAGCGCTTCGCGCAGGATTTCGCGACGGTCGAGGCGGCCGGCGGCGTGGTGGTGAACGGGCGCGGCGAGCGGCTGATGATCCGCCGCAACGGCCGCTGGGACTTGCCCAAGGGGCATGTCGAGCCGGGCGAGTGCATCGAGGCATGCGCCGCGCGCGAAATTCTCGAAGAGACGGGTGTGGTGTCGGAGGTCGTGGCGCCCCTCTGCGCCACGTGGCACGCCTACTTCTTTCCGCCCACGGCGCGCTGGGAGCTGAAGCGCACCCATTGGTTCGCGCTGCGGGCGTGCGACGATGCGGCTCCCCTGCGCCCCCAGGCCGAGGAGGGGATCGAGCGTGCGGTCTGGTGCGCCCCCGCCGTTTTCGCGGCCAACCTGCGCGAGGCCTTTCCCACCGTGCGGCGCGTGGGCGAAGCGTTGGAATGCAAGGATTGATGCGGAGACAGGTTGCCGCAGCAACCTATAGGGTATGCTTGCGGGCTTCTGCCCGGCCGATCCGTGCGGCGACGCTGCTGCGGCCCGCGGGGCGATTTTGCGGAGCGACCTATTATTTTTCCGGTTTTTCGCGCTTTTGCCCGATATTTGTTATCGCCTTGTGGGAGTGGCAGGTAGGGGCCTCCGGCGAAAATCGCGAAAAAATAGGGCGGTTTGTTGGCGGATATTCAAATAAAACGTATATTTGCAAGCTCCTATTCGTGTAAAAGAACTTAATTTTTAATGTTATAAGATATGACTAAAGCAGATATCGTAAGCGAAATCGCTAAGAGCACCGGTGTCGAGAAAGTCCAGGTGCAGGCTATCGTTGAGGCTTTCATGGAGAGCATCAAGTCGTCGTTGTCGGGTCACAACAACGTGTACCTCCGCGGCTTCGGCAGCTTCATCGTGAAGAAGCGCGCCAAGAAGGTGGCCCGCAACATCTCGAAGAACACCACCATCACCATTCCCGCGCACAACATTCCCGCTTTCAAGCCGGCCAAGAGCTTCGCTGCGAAAGTGAAAT
>CAMWJM010000011.1 GCA_947174575.1 uncultured Alistipes sp.
GTTATAAACGAGCTTGTCCTTTTCGCTCAAGTCGAGTTTGATTTCGGGAGCCTCGCCGATCTCGAAGACGAATTCGAACTCCTTGCCGTTCTCGAAATCGAAGTCGCCCTGCTCGTCGGAGGGGATCACGTCGCCCAAGTAGTCGATCTTCTCTTTCTGGAGGTAGTCGAAAGCGGCGTTCGACGCCGTGCGGTACGACTGCTCGGCCAGGACACCCTTGCCGTACATCTTCTTGACGATACCCATGGGCACCATGCCGGGGCGGAAACCCGGAATGTTGGCCTTGCGGCGGTAGTCGCGCAGCGCTTTCTCGACCTCCTGGGCGTAGTCGGCCTCCTCGACGGTTATGCGCAGCAGGGAGTTGTTCTCCTCGCGCTGTTCTCTTACGATTTTCATGATGAAAAGGTTTCTATGTTGTTTTCTCTTGCGTTCGATCGGCTGAATCGAGCGACAAAGGTACGAATATTCGGATGAAAAATGCAACATTCGAAATGAAAAATTACGCGACGAAGCCCGTGCCGAACGGACTGCACGAGGGCGGGATTCAAATAAATTTGGCATTGCGATAGGTTCTTTGTATCTTTGGCTTCGGCGAAGATACTCCAGTCTCGGCATAATCAAGCTATCGCTTGCTTCTGCGCTCGACTTTTCGTATCTTTGCCCATTATTTATAGGTATGTTATGAATACGAAATGGATATTGGCGCTTTCGGTCGCGTGGCTGGTCGCTTGCGGCGGCCGATCGACCGGTGCGGGCGCAGGCGAAGATGCCGCGAATGCGACGGCGGACAACGTCGTGGAACCTGTGGAGTACACCTATCGGGTGAAGGCGGTCTACCCCCATTCGACCGATGCTTATACGCAGGGATTGCAGTATGCGGGCGGCATGTTGTGGGAGGGTACCGGGCAGTACGGCCGTTCGGTGGTGCGTAAGATCGACCTGGCGACCGGACACAGCCGTACCGTGGTGCAGCTGCCTCGGTCGGAGTTCGGCGAGGGGATCACGGTGCTCGAAGGCCGGCTCTACCAGCTGACCTGGCTGTCGAACACATGCCATGTCTACGACGTGAAACACAAAATGAAGAAGATCAATGATTTCAGCTATCCCGGCGAGGGCTGGGGCCTGACCACCGACGGGCGGAAACTCTACATGTCCGACGGCACGGCGAAGATCCATACGATCGATCCGATGACGTTCCGGCGCGAGCGCCGCGTGACGGTGACCTACAAGGGCGAGCCGGTCGATTACCTCAACGAGCTGGAGTGGATCGAGGGCAAGATCTGGGCCAATGTCTACACTTCGCAGCAGATCGCTATCATCGACCCCGAGTCGGGCGTCGTGGAGGGGGTGGTCGACCTCACGGGCATCTTGCCCCAGAGCGAAGTAGGCCCGACGACCGACGTGCTGAACGGCATCGCTTACGATGCGGTGCAGAAACGGATTTTCGTGACGGGCAAGAACTGGAGCCGGCTCTTCGAAATCGAAATCCTGCCGAAATAGCATGGGCGCGACGCTTTACGAAGAGCTTGCCGCGCGCATCCTGCTTTTGGACGGCGGGTTGGGCACCATGATCCAGCGCTGCGGGCTGACCGAGGAGGACTACCGCGGCGAGCGGTTCCGCGAGTGGCCGGCTCGACTGCTCGGCTGCAACGACGTGCTGGCGCTCACGCAGCCCGACGTCGTGCGGGCCGTGCATGAGAAGTATCTCGCGGCGGGCGCCGACATCGTGACGACCGATTCGTTCAATGCCAATGCCTTGTCGCTCAAAGATTACGGGCTGGAACGCTGCGCCTACGAGATCGCCCGGGCCGCGGCGGCGCTGGCCCGAAGCGCGGCCGACGCATTTACGGCCCGCAATCCGCGCAAACCCCGTTTCGTGGGGGGATCGATCGGCCCGTCGAGTCATACGTTGTCGCTCTCTTCGAAAGTTGACGATCCCGCGGCCCGCGACCTCTCGTTCGCGGAACTGGAGCAGGCTTACTATGACCAGGTGCGCGGATTGATCGACGGGGGTGTCGACCTGCTGATGCTCGAAACGTTCTTCGACGCCCTCAACGCCAAAGCGGCGATCCATGCGATCGGCCGCTGCTTCGACGAGCGGGGCGGGCGTCTGCCCGTCATGGTCTCGGGGACGCTGACTCCCTCGGGCCGCACGCTCGCAGGTCAGACCGTCGAGGCGTTCTATGCCTCGGTGGCCCATATCGACCCGATCGCCGTGAGTCTCAACTGCTCGTTCGGCGCCCGGCAGCTTCTGCCCTATGTCGAGCGGCTGGCGGCCGTGGCCGAGTGCCGCGTGGCGGTCTATCCCAACGCCGGACTTCCCAACGTCATGGGCGGCTACGACGAGACGCCCGCGATGTTCGCCAAAGATGTGGGCGAGTATCTGCGGCGGGGGCTGGTGAATATTGTCGGCGGGTGCTGCGGCACCACGCCCGAGCATATTTACGAACTGCAGAAGATCGTGGGCGACCATATGCCGCGACCGCTGCCCGAGCCGACGCACACCGCCGTGTTGAGCGGTCTGGAGCCGTTGCGGATCGTGCCCGAGGCCAATTTCGTCAACGTGGGCGAGCGCACCAACGTGGCCGGCTCGGCCAAGTTCGCGCGGCTCATCCGCGAGGGCGACTACGAGCAGGCGCTCTCCGTGGCGCGCGCCCAGGTCGAGGCCGGGGCGCAGATCGTCGACGTCTGCATGGACGACGGCCTGATCGACGGCCCGGCGGCCATGCGGACGTTCCTCAATCTGCTGGCTTCCGAACCCGAAATCGCCCGTGTGCCGGTGATGATCGACTCCTCGAAGTGGGAGACGCTCGTCGCCGGACTCGAATCGGTGCAGGGCAAGGCCGTGGTCAACTCCATTTCGCTCAAGGAGGGCGAGGCGGAGTTTCTGCGCCGGGCGCGCGAAATCCGCCGCTACGGCGCAGCCGTCGTGGTGATGCTGTTCGACGAGCGGGGTCAGGCCGACACTTTCGAGCGCAAAATAGAGGTGGCGCAGCGGGCTTACGACCTGCTCGTCGGGGAGGGTTTCCCGCCCGAAGACCTCGTTTTCGACCCCAATATTCTGGCCATAGCGACCGGCATCCCCGAGCACGACGGCTATGCCAAGGCGTTTATCGACGCTACGCGCTGGATCAAGGAGCATCTGCCTCATGTCAAGGTGTCGGGCGGGGTGTCGAACCTCTCGTTCGCGTTCCGCGGCAATCAGGCCGTGCGCGAAGCGATGCACTCGGCGTTTTTATACCATGCGATCCGTGCCGGCATGGACATGGGCATCGTCAATCCGCAGCTGCTGCGGGTCTACAGCGACATAGAACCTGAACTTTTGGAGCGTGTGGAAGATGTCATCCTTTGCCGGCGGGCCGATGCCGCCGAGCGGTTGACCGAGTATGCGCAGCAGGTGCGGCAGAGCGCCGGCGAGGAGACGCAGACCTCCGATGCCTGGCGCAGCGGGTCGCTGCGGGAGCGCATCGACCATGCGATGCTCAAGGGCGTAGGCGACTACATAGAAGCCGACGCCCTCGAAGGACTTCGCGGAACGGGCACCCCCATGGCTGTTATCGACGGGCTGCTGATGCCCGCCATGGAGCGGGTGGGGCGGCTTTTCGGCGAGGGCAAGATGTTCCTGCCGCAGGTGGTCAAGACGGCCCGGGTGATGAAACGCGCGGTGGCCGCGCTCACTCCTTACATCGAACAGGGTGCGACGCAGGGCCGTGTCGCCGGCAAGGTGCTGATTGCTACGGTGAAAGGCGACGTGCACGACATCGGCAAGAACATCGTGGCGGTGGTCATGGCCTGCAACGGCTATGCGATCCGCGACCTGGGCGTGATGGTCGAGCCGCAGCGCATCGTCGACGAGGCGGCGGCGTGGGGCGCCGACTGCATCTGTTTGAGCGGGTTGATCACTCCGTCGCTCGACGAGATGATCCGCGTGTGCGAGGAGGCCGAGCGCCGCGGGCTGCGTATGCCGATCGTCATCGGCGGCGCCACGACCTCGGAAATGCACACGGCGGTGAAGATCGCGCCGGTCTACTCGGGGCTGGTCGTCCACTCGCCCGACGCGAGCCGCAACACGCAGATTCTGGCCGCCTTGCTGGGACCGGACAGGGCAGCCTACGAAGCCGACGTGCGCAGCGCGCAGGCCGGGCTGCGCGAAAAATACCGTGCCACCGAAAAGGCGCGCGAGCTGCTTCCACTGGCCGAAGCGCGCGCGAACCGTCCCGCGGCGGAGCATGTGCCGGCCGTGCCGCTGCATCCGGGGCGCATGGTGTTTCCCGATTTCGACGTGGCCGACGCGGAACCCTATATCGACTGGAACTTCTTTTTCCCGGCGTGGGAGCTTAAAGGCCGCTACCCCGAGATTCTCGATCACCCGCAGAAAGGGCCGCAGGCTCGCAAGCTGCTGGCCGATGCGCAGGCGCTGCTGGTCCGCATCCGCGACGAACGGCTGCTGACGCTGCAGGGCGTGGCGGGCATCTTCGCGGCGCGGGCCGAGGGCGACGACATCATCGTCGCCGACCCCAAGGGACGCGAACACCGGCTGGCGATGCTGCGTAACCAGACGCGCGGCGCCGACAACCGCTCGCTGGCCGACTACGTGGCACCGTCTAACGACTGGATCGGCTGTTTCGCCGTGACGGCGGGTATCGGACTCAAGGAGCTGACCGCCCGTTTCCGCGAGGCGGGCGACGACTACTCGGCGATCATGGCCAAGCTGCTGGCCGACCGGCTGACCGAGGCGTTCGCCGAGGCGGTGCATCTGTTCGTGCGGCGGCGGATGTGGGGCTATGAGACGGGAGCGATGCCGACGCCGGAGCAGGTGATTCGGGGCGATTATCGCGGCCGCCGCATGGCGTTCGGCTATCCCGCGACGCCCGACCACACGCTCAAGCGCGAGGTGTTCGACCTACTGGCCGTGGAGACGACCACGGGCATGCGCCTGACCGACAACTGGATGATCGACCCCGGCGAGGCGCTCTGCGGCCTCTTTCTCGCCGATGCCGACTACTTCGCCGTGGGGACGATCGACGACGAACAGCTGCTCGACTACGCCCGGCGCCGGGGGCTGGAACCGGCGACGATCCGCAAGATCATGCCCAACAACCTATGAACGCCACGGAGATCATACACAGTGCCTTGACGCAAGGCACGACCCGCTTCGCCTTCGAGTTGCTGCCGCCCCTGAAAGGCGACGGCATGGAGGGCATCTTCGCCGCGATCGATCCGCTCATGGAGTTCGATCCGGCCTATGTCAACGTCACGTTCCACCGCGAAATCCTCAAACAGACCCTGCGGCCCGACGGCACGGCCGAGCGGCATGCGGTGCGCCGTCGCCCCGGCACGGTGGGCATTTCGGCCGCCATACAGCAGCGCTACGGCGTGAAGACCGTGCCACACCTGATCTGCGGCGGGCTTTCGCGCTACGACATCGAGGATGCGTTGATCGACATGGATTTTCTGGGGCTGCACAGCGTGCTGGCGCTGCGGGGCGACAAGTCGCACGACGAAGAGCGTTTCGTGCCGCATCCCCAGGGCCACGCCCATGCCGCCGATCTGGTGCGGCAGATCGCGGCGATGAATCGCGGCGAATTCGTCGACGGTCAGGTCGAGGAGTGCCACCACTCGAAGTTCTCGGTGGGTGTGGCGGGGTATCCCGAGACTCATGGAGAGGCCCTTTCGGCCGATGAAGACCTGCGCCGCCTCAAAGAGAAGGTCGACGCCGGGGCCGACTACATCGTGACGCAACTCTTCTACGACAACGCCTGCTTCTTCGACTTCGTGGCCCGCTGCCGCGCGATCGGGATCGGGGTGCCGATCATCCCGGGCATCAAGCCTCTGGCGACGCTGCGGCATCTGACCTTGCTGCCCGAGACATTCGGGTGCCGCATCCCCGACGAATTGCAGCGCGAGGTCGAGGCCCACGCCGACGATAAGGCCGCCGTGCGGCAGATAGGCACCGAGTGGGCCATCGCCCAGAGCCGCGAACTGAAAGCGGCGGGCGTGCCCGTGCTGCACTACTATCCGATGGGCAAGGCCGAGAACATCATCGAAATAGCGAAAACGGTATTTTGACAAATGGATCCTGTTTCTTTTCGTCGTCATCTGCATGCGCATCCCGAACTCTCGTTTCGGGAGCGGGAGACTGCGGCTTACATATCCGAACAACTGACTGCTGCGGGAATCGAACACCGCCCTGTCGCCGAAACGGGCATCCTGGCCCGCATCGAGGGGCGCCGAGCATGCGCCGACCGGCGGGCTGCGGTGCTGCGGGCCGATATCGACGCCCTGCCCGTCGAGGAGCGCACTGGATTGCCCTATGCGTCGCAGAACGCCGGCGCGATGCACGCCTGCGGCCACGACGTGCATGCCGCGGTGCTCTATGGCGTGCTGCAGCGGTTGGCCCAGACGCCCGATTTCTGCGGCACCCTTTTCGGACTGTTCCAGCCCGGCGAGGAGTGCAACCCGGGCGGCGCCTCGCTGGTGCTGGCTGAAGAACCCTTTGCCGGCTACGACGTGCGGGCCGTCGTCGGCGAACATGTCGAGCCGCAGCTGGAGGTCGGGACGTTGGGGTTCCGGGCCGGGAAATACATGGCTGCGAGCGATGAACTGCGCCTGTGGGTGCAGGGCATGGGCGGTCACGGTGCGTTGCGCAGCCAGCTCAAAGACCCCGTGGGAGCCGCGGCCGCGTTGGTCACGGCGCTGCTGGCGCTCAACGGGCCGGAATGCGTGGTCTCGATCGGCCGCGTCGAGGCGGCCGGAGCCACCAACGTGGTGCCCGACGAAGTGTATCTCGAGGGTACGCTCCGCACATTCGATGCTGCCGAACGCGACCGGCTCCACCGTCGGATCGCCGAGCTGGCGGCCGAGGTCGATGCCGTGCACGGGGTGCATACCGTGGTGGACATCGACTGCGGCTATCCGCCGGTGGTCAACGATGCCCGACTGGTCGAGCGGGCCGCGGCGCTGGCCGCAGCCTGCGGGTTGCAGGCGGAGATGCTGCCCTTGCGCACCACGGCCGAAGATTTCGGCCACTATTGCCGCCGCTATCCCTCGCTGTTTTATCGTCTGGGGGTAGGCGCGGCGGCCGGACGGCCCCACACGGGGAGTTTCGCGCCCGACGAGCGGGCGATCGACGTGGGCACGGACTTCATGACGAGTCTGGCTCTGCAAATCTTGAACGAATGATGAAACAGAAAAAACAGCGTTCCTCCAAAGGAACGAAGAAAAACGACCGGGCTTCGATGATTCTTCATCTGCTCCGAGAGTTTCCCAATAATAAGTTTTCGCTCAAACATCTGGCTTCGGCTTCGGGCGGCGCCTCCAAGGAGGGGCGGCGCGAGACGCTGGCCGTCCTCGACCGCCTCTACGAGGAGGGGATCGTGGAGGAGTGCGCCCGCGAGAAATACCGCTTGACGCGCAAGCACCTGCCCCGGTACGAGGGCGTGGCCGAAATGACCTCCGGAGGTGCGATCTATGTGCGGGTCGAGGGGCTGGAGAGCGACATTTTCGTCCATCCGCGCAACGCCTCGACGGCGCTCGACGGCGACCGCGTAGAGGCGGTGATCGTGCACCGCAGTTCCGACGGCAAGTCGGAGGGCGAGGTCGTGCGCATCGTCGAGCGGAGCCGCAAACCCTATGTCGGCGTGGCCGAGGTGGGGGCGCACCAGATCTTCGTGCGGGCCGATTCGCGCAGGATGCCGATGGACATCTATCTTTCGAAACGCGAGAACCCCGGGGTGTGCGACGGCGCGAAAGTGGCGGTGCGCATCGTCGACTGGCAGCCCGGCAGCAAAAGCCCCCTGGGCGAGTTGGTCGAGGTGCTCGGCATGGCCGGCGAAAACGACGCGGAGATGCACGCCATACTCTCGGAATACGGGTTGCCCTACCGCTTCGAAGAGGAGGTGGAGCGGGCCGCGGCGGCGATCGACGGGCGAATCGCTCCGGAGGAGATCGCCGCGCGCCGCGACTTCCGCTCCACGACGACGTTCACCGTCGATCCGGCCGATGCCAAGGACTTCGACGACGCCCTGTCGGTGCGCCGCGTGCGCGAGGGCGTGTGGGAAGTGGGCGTGCATATCGCCGACGTGACGCACTATGTGCGGCCCCGTTCGACGATCGACGACGAGGCCGTCGAGCGCGGCACGTCGGTCTATCTGGTCGACCGCACGGTGCCGATGCTGCCCGAGCGGTTGTCGAACGAGCTGTGTTCGCTGCGGCCCCATGAGGACAGCCTCTGTTTTTCGGCGGTCTTCACGCTCGATGAGCAGCTCGATATTCTGGACGAGTGGTTCGGCCGCACGGTGATCCATTCCGACCGTCGGTTCACCTATGCCGAGGCGCAGGAGGTGATCGAGACGGGGCGCGGCGACTACGCCGAGGAGGTGTGCACGCTCGACCGGCTGGCCCGGGAGCTGCGGCGCCGGCGCTTCAAGGAGGGGGCCATCGGGTTCGACCGCGAGGAGGTGAAGTTCCGGCTCGACGAGGCGGGGCGACCCGTGGGGGTCTACTTCAAGGAGCAGACCGATTCGAATCGCATGATCGAGGAGTTCATGCTGCTGGCCAACCGCCGTGTGGCGGAGTTCTGCAGCTCGCGGCTCAACGACAAGGGGCGCAAGGTGCCCCGCACGATGGTCTACCGCGTGCACGACGCGCCGAGCGAGGAAAAGCTGGATCGTTTCCGGCAGTTCATCTTGCGGTTCGGCCACGTGTTCAAGGCGTCGAAAGGGCGCGCCGTGGCCCGCGAGATGAACAAACTGTTCGCCCAGGTCAAGGGGGCGACCGAGGAGAATGCCGTGACGACCATGGCCGTGCGTTCGATGGCCAAAGCGTGCTACACGACCGACAACATCGGCCACTATGGCCTGGCGTTTCCCTACTATACGCATTTCACGTCGCCCATACGCCGCTATCCCGACATGATGGTGCACCGCCTGCTGGCACACTATCTGGCCGGCGGGAAGTCGGCCGACAAACAGACCCTCGAAGAGCTGTGCACCCGCTCGTCGGAGCGCGAGGCGATCGCGGCCGAAGCCGAACGCGCCTCGATCAAGTACAAGATGGTGGAGTTCATGAAAGAGCGCATCGGCGAGGAGTTCGAGGGCCACGTTTCGGGCCTGACCGAGTGGGGCGTCTATGTCGAGCTGGAAGAGACGCACATCGAAGGCATGGCGTTCCTGCGCGACATCGAGGGCGACTGGTTCGACTTCGACGAGCAGCGCTACGAGATCGTCGGCCGCACGACGGGCCGCCGCATGACGCTGGGCGACCCGGTGCGCATCCGCATCAAACGGGCCGACCTGCAGAAACGGCAGCTCGATTTCGAACTGTTGTTGGGCAAGGCCGGAAATCCCCGAAAATCGTCGCAGGCGACGAATGCGGCGAAGTCGGGCAAAAAAGCCGAAATTTCCCGGGTGTCGCGTCGACGGAAATAAGGAATGAATAGGCAGGTGTCGCTGCTGCCGATGACGAAGTAGGGGGAGGGGCATCGCCCCTCCCCGCATTCGAGTTTTATCCTATCTCGGGGTGTCGGCGGTCTGCGGTTTGTCGCCTACGTCGATGAGGTTCTCCTCCGAGACGCCCAGCGTGCGGTAGTATTCGTTCAACTCGGCGAGGAGTTCGCGGCGTCCGGCATAGGTCGCCAGATAGTAGAGGTCGCCCAGCTCGTCGAGCTTGTCGTCGACGAGGCCCGACACCATCTCGCCCTGGATGCCTTCGAAACGCAGGTAGTATTCGATGTACTCGATCAATGTGCGGGCATATTCGCGCAGCAGCGCGTCGCCTTTCTCCGCAGCTTCTGCAATTCCCATGGCCGAAGCGGCGTAGTAGGCTTCGAGGTAGGGGTAGGTGTTGCTGTCGGTGAAGCGGATCTGCGAGGTCGGCAGCCGCTCCAATCCCAGGTCGAGCAGCTCCACGGCCTCCTCGGGGCGATTCTGCCGCAGCAGCTCCTTGGCTACGCGGGCGAACGAGTCGCGGGTGTGCGCCGCGGCGAGGTTGTACTGCAGGAAGTAGTCGACATAGACATGGGGATCGGCCAGATTGCCGTAGCGGAACGTCTCTTTCAGAAGCGGCGCGGCGTAGTCGGGGTCGATGCGGCCGATCTCCCGGGCGTTCTGCACAGGGGTGCGGATCGGCACGAAGCGGTAGGCGTAGCCGTCGAACTGGAGGTAGTCGAGCAGCCCGAAGTCCTGCAGGATGTAGACCTGCGTCATGTAGATCGGGCGCTTCCAGTCGAAGTTGGCCAGCATATCGAGAATCATCAACTGGCTCTTGTCCAGCGCGTTCTTGCGCAGATCGATGTAGACCGTGTCGACCATCAGATCGCGGTCTTTCTCGGCCACGATGCCCGAAGCTATGGCGTTCTCCTTGTCGACCGGCAGCGCGATGCGTTTGGTGGGGATGTAGTCGGTCAGCGTGCCGTCTTCGAGCGCGATTTTCGTGCGGGGATCGTCGCTGCGGATGAAGTCCATCACCTGACCGATCTCCACCGCGCGGTCGATGCGGTTGTTGACCGGAATCCAGTCGTTGGCATAGGTGTATTTGTGCTTGGGTAGCGAGAAAGGCACGCCCGCAGCGTCGTTGGCGCGGGTCTTCATCTCGTCGATATACCATTCGCCGCCCAAGTAGGAGGTGTTCATGATCCGCACGTCGGGCCGCACGCCGTAGACCTCCTGGTTGTTCCACAGCGGGAAAGTGTCGTTGTCGCCGTAGTTGAGGATGATCGAGTCGGGCAGTGTCGACATGAGGTAGTTCCAGCCGATGTCGCGGGCCATGTAGCGGCCCGAGCGGTCGTGGTCGTCCCAGTTCTGGGCCGCGAGGATAGCGGGTACGCCCAGCCCGACGACCGTAGCCGCCGCGGCGATCGCCGCGTTGTCGCGCTTGGCGATCCATACGAGCAGGTCGCGCAGCGCCAGCACGCCCAGCCCGATCCAGATGCAGAACGCATAGAACGATCCGGCGTAAACATAGTCGCGCTCGCGCGGCTCGGCGGGCGACGAATTGAAGTAGACCACCAGCGCGACGCCCGTCATGATGAAGAGCCACATGACGATCGAGAAGTTGCGCTGGTCGCGGTTGAGCTGGTACAACAGACCGATCAAGCCGAGCAGGAACGGCAGGAAATAGTAGGTGTTGCGGCCGCGGTTGTCGGCGATCTCGCGCGGCAGCCCGTCCTGCGGGCCGACGAACTGCTCGTCGATCCAGCGGATGCCCGAGAGCCAGTTGCCGTCGGCGATGGTGGTCGAGGTGGGCTGGATGTCGCTCTGGCGCCCCACGAAATTCCACAGGAAGTAGCGCCAGTACATGTAGGAGAGCTGGTAGGTGAAGAAGTAGTTGAGGTTCTCCAGGAACGTGGGTTCGACCACGCTGCGCGTCTCGTAGCCGTCGTCGTAGAGACGTTTGCGCCCGAAGTCGAGCACTTCGCCGCGCATGGGGCGGCCCTGCTCGTCGCGCAGAATCTGCCCGTTGTCGTCGCGCAGCGTTTCGATCTTGGTGCGGTAGGCGGCCCACTGCTTGTAGTCCTGCTCGCCCTTGCGGTAGTCCCACATGCGGGGGAAGAGGTGCTTGAACTCGGGGGCGTAGTCGTAGCCCGTGATGACGCTGGCGGGTTTGTACTTGCCGTCCTGGTCGAGGTAGTAGAAGTGCTTCTCGCGGTAGCTCGACGGGGGCGCCGAATAATAGGCGCCGTAGAGCAGCGGCCGTGCGCCGTACTGGTCGCGGTTGAGCACCGCCAGCAGGGCGTGGGGGTTGTCGGGCTTGTTGGAGTTCATGGGCGGATTGGCCGCGGCGCGGATCGTCACCGACGCGTAGGACGAGAAGCCGACCAGAATCATGGTGACGGAGAGCAGAACGATGTTCCACACCGCCTTGCCGCGCTTGTGGGTCTCCCACGAAGCCCAGCCGAGGCCCCCGATGAGCGCCAGCGCGAAGAGCACCATGCCCGAGTTGACGGGCAGCCCCAGCGTGTTGACGAAAAAGAGGTCGATCATGGCACCCGCGTAGACCGTGTAGGGGATGATGATGCCGTTGACCACCAGCAGAATGACCCCGGCGACGAGCGTGGCATAGATCATGCCCTTGAGCGTGGGGCGCTCGACGGTGCGGAAGTAGTAGATGAAGACCAGCGCGGGGATAGTCAGCAGGTTGAGGATGTGCACGCCGATCGAAAGGCCCATGAGGTAGGCGATGAGCACGATCCAGCGCGAAGCGTGGGGCTGGTCGGCCTGCTCCTCCCATTTGAGCATGAGCCACACGACCAGCGCGGTGAACATCGACGAAAGGGCGTAGACTTCGCCTTCGATGGCCGAGAACCAGAAGGTGTCGGTGAAGGTGTAGGCCAGGGCGCCGACGGCTCCGGCGCCCAGCACGGCCCAGATGTCGGTTTTCGACAGCTCGCGGCCGTCGCGCACGAGGAGCCGGCGGGCCAGGTGGGTGATCGTCCAGAAGAGGAACAGGATGCAGAAAGCGCTGGCTATGGAGTTCATGGCGTTGACGGCGATGCCCACATAGTCGGGGTTGCCGAAAGCGAACAAGGTGGCCAGGCGCGCCAGCATCATGAAAAGCGGCGCTCCGGGCGGGTGGCCCACTTCGAGCTTGTAGCTCGTGGCGATGAACTCCGAGCAGTCCCACAG
>CAMWJM010000012.1 GCA_947174575.1 uncultured Alistipes sp.
AACAGCAGCAGCGCCGACCACGACAGGGCCTTGTCGGCTTTCGAGGGGTGCAGCACGTCCTGGTTGGGTTGGTAGCAGAGGCGGATGACGCGCTGGCAGAACGAGTAGATGACGATGCACAGCAGCAGGAGCATCGCCGCCACTAGCCACCATTTGCCCGAGGCGACGGTCTCGCGCAGGATCATCAACTCCGAGATGAAGAGCGGCGAGGGCGGGAACGCCAGCACCACGATCATGCCGCCCAGCAGCCCCACGGCTCCGATGCGGTTGATGCGGATGTAGTCGCCCAGGCGGTTGATGCGGTAGCCGTCGTAGACCTGGCGCACGACGCCCATCTGCAGGAACAGGCTGCTTTTGACGAACGTGTGGCAGACGACGTGGAACACCGCGGCCCACACGCCGGCGCCGCCGATGCCCAGTCCGATAGCGGCGATGCCCATGTTCTCGACGGTCGAGTAGGAGAGAAAGCGCTTGTAGTTGTTGGTGCGGCGCAGGAACAGCGCGCCGATCGCCAGCGAGAGCACGCCGACGAGCAGCAGCACCGACTGTACCCATTCGAAGACCTCGGTCCGGGCCATGATGCGGTAGACGCGCAGGATCGCCAGGAACCCCGCGTTGACCAGCCCGGTCGAGATGAGCGCCGAGGCGGGGGCCGGAGCCGCGAAATTGGCGTCGACGCCCACGGTGTAGAGCGGGAAAAGCTCCATTTTGCAGCTGTAGCCGCACAGAATCAGCAGAAACGCCGTCTTCAGATAGAGCGGGTTGCCCTGCGCCGCGACGGCTGCCACGGCGTCGTAGGAGAGCGATCCGCTGGAGGTTGCCGCCGTGAGCAGCAGGATGCCGAGGTAGGCCATGGCGATGCCCGTGGAGCAGACGAAGACGTATTTCCATGCGGCTTCGAGCGTCTGGGCCGTGCGGCGGTGGTAGATGATGCCTGCCGAGCAGAGGGTCGTGGCTTCGAGCAGAATCCAGGTCACGGTCATATTCGAGGCGAAGTAGGCGCCCGCGATAGCCGCGGTGAGCAGCATCACCAGCGCGAAGTAGGTGCGGGTCTGCTTCAGATCGCATTCCGAAAGGTAGGTTTCCGAGTGGTGGAACACCCAGAACGAAACGAGCACGAGCAGCACGTAGAACAGCGACCCGGCGGCGTCGAACGCGAAGAGCGACCCCGACTCGGTGCCGTAGCCTCCGCCGGCGAAGATCCACACGGCCAGTGCGGCCTGCAGCAGATAGAAAACCGATCCGGACAAGTGGATCGTGCGTCGTCCGCGGGCCGCCAGAGCGGAGACGGCCACCAGCGCGGAGAGGAGCAGATAGATATAGATCGTCATGTCGTCAGTCTTTTACGTTGGTCAGCGCATCGGCGTCGTCGGCGTGGATCTTGCCGTCGATCTTGGTGAAGAAGATGCTCAACATGAGCACCGACATGAGGATGTCGAGCAGGATGGCCATGTTGATCAGGAAGGGCATTTCGACGCCGATGGCCGTCGAGAAGAGGAACACGCCGTTTTCGATCACCAGGAATCCCACCAGGTGCGAAAAGAGGCGCGAGCGCAGCACGATGAGGATCAGGCCGCTGAGCAGCGAGTAGAGCGCCACGCCGAAGAAGACCGGATCGACCGTCGGGTCGGCCACGTAGTAGGTGATCGAGATGCTCGCGGCCAAGGCGGCCAGCGAGAGCAGCAGCGCGTGGAACTGCGAGGTGCCCGAGGTGCGCACGCGGTTGATCTTGGTGCGCCGGATCACGGCGAAGAGGATCGCCGGAACGAGGATCGCTTTGAAACAGAGCGTCTCCAAAGCGATGAAGATCAATTCGAGCGGTGCGATGGCATGCAGGCGCAGCATCGCCACGGCGAAAAGCAGTCCCCCCTGGAGCATGACGATCGACGCCAGATTGCGGAAACGCTCGGCGATCGCCAGATAGACCAGCGAGACCACATAGAGAATCACTAACGAAAGTATCATGCCAGTCCGATGTTGAGTTGCAGCAGGTAGCCCGTGAAGAAGGCCAGGGCCGCCAGCGCTACGATGGTGAGGATGAAGATGGTGTTGCGCACCAGTTTGTTGCGGGCCTGGGTCGATTCGACCACGCCGACCGAGAGACCCGTGAGGGCTACGGCCAGCGGTGCGGCCGCCCACCAGCGCAGGCAGAACGTCGCCGCCAACGTGTCGGCGGCCAGCAGCGAGAAGATCGCCGTCTTGAGCCAGCCGGCCAGCTGGATCATCGCCAGATCGACGCCGCAGTAGTCGAGACACATCACTTCGTGGATCATGGTCAGTTCGAGGTGCGTGCGCGGGTCGTCGACGGGCACGCGGCCGCTCTCGGTGAAGACGATTTTCAAGAGAATGTAGGTGGTCAGCAGTAGCACGATCGTGTAGCGGGCGCCGGGCAGGGTGGCCGGATCGAAGATGCGGGCCAGCGAGGTGCAGCCCGTGGCGAGGGCCAGCGTGCCGGCGACGAGCATCAACGCCGGTTCGACCAGCGCGCCGTACAAGGCTTCGCGGCTGGCGCCCATGCCCTCGAAAGCGCTGCCCGTGTCCATGGCGGCCAGAACGAGAGCCAGACGTCCGAGCGCCAGCAGGTAGGCCATGCACACGAAGTCGCCGTCGAACGAGATCGCGGGCCGCAGGTCGCCGATCGGGATCATGAGCGAAGCCACGATCGCCGCGCCCAGATAGACCGAGGGCGTCGTACGGAAGAGCGCCGTGGTCGCAGTCGAATAGACGGCGCCCTTGCGCAGGCGGAGCCGCAGGTCGTAGAGGTGCTGCAGAAAGCGGATGCCGCGACGTCCGGCCAGGCAGGCCCGCGTGCGGTTGATGACGCCCGGAATGGCGAGGGCCACGAGAAGCAGCAGGAGTGTATGGAGTGCTGTCATGGTCAGAGCAGATTGAAGATCGAAAGAATGAAAATGAGGATCAGAAACGCCAGCGCGAAGAGGATGTAGTGGTTGATCTTGCCCGTGCGCAGGCGCATGACCCGCTGGTTGATCTGGTGGAGCAGCTCGACCCACCAGGCCGAGAAGAGGTTGTCGATGCGGTCTTTATGGCGGATGTCGAAGCCGTGGGACGTGGGGAAGATCTCGCTTTTGCCCACGGCGTCGCCCTCGCCGTTCTGCTGGGTGAGCGACGGCATGATGGACTGCAGCCCCTCGGAGAAGGATTCGCCCGTGTATTGCATGCGGATGTTGGGCGCCGTGAAGCCGCAGCCCCAAGTCGGCCCTTGGGCTATGGTGCGTTTGCGGAGCGCCCGGCGCCGCAGCGCCGCCAGCACCGCGACGACGGCGATCAAGAGCCAAGCCGTGCGGGCGACGGCCGTAAGCGTCGGAGTCAGAAGCCACTGGGCGGCCGCGACGGGCGTACGGAGGAAGCATCCGGCAGCACGGACGACGAAGCCTACGGCTTGCGCAGGGAACAGCCCCACGAACAGGATGCCGGCCAGCGGCAACGCCATGGCGACGATGCGGAAGTTGTCGACCTCGGTCGCTTCGGCCGCCTCGTGGGAGCGGGGCGCGCCGAGGAATACGGTGCCGTAGAGCTTGGCGAACGCCAGCACCACGATGCCGCCGATGAGCGCCAAAGCGGTCAGGCCGGCTGCGGCGGCGAGGGTGTCGCTACCCGAGGCGATGCCCTTGAACATGCCCGAGTAGATCAACAGTTCGGAGACGAAGCCGTTGAGCGGGGGCAGGGCGCAGATCGCCGCGGTGCCGATCAGAAAGAGCAGGGCCGTGAGAGGCATGTTTTTGGCCGTGCCGCCCAGCGCGTCGAGCGAGGTGGTGCCGGTCTGCGTGAGCACGTTGCCCGCGCCGAAGAAGAGCAGCGACTTGAAGAACGAGTGGTTGAGCGTGTGGAGCAGGGCGCCCGCGATGCCGCATAGGGTCATGGCGGGATTGCCGGCCGCTTTGCCCAAAAGAGCGATGCCGAGACCGATGAGAACGACCCCTATGTTTTCGATGGAGGAATAGGCCAGCAGACGCTTCACGTCGTTCTGCGCGGCGGCCAGAATCACGCCCCACAGTCCGGTGGCGATGCCGGCGGCGAGCACGATCAACCCCGTGGTGCGGAGCGCCTCGGGCGTGTCGAGCGCCGCGATCACGCGCAGGATGCCGTAGACGCCCGTCTTGATCATCACGCCCGACATGAGGGCCGAGACGTGCGACGGCGCCGCAGGGTGCGCCTCGGGCAGCCATACGTGCATGGGGAACATGCCCGCTTTCATGCCGAATCCGGCCAGGAAGACCAGCAGCAGCGGCAGGAACCCGTCGGCGGCGAAACACGAGGGCAGCGCGGCGAACGATGCCGAACCCGTGGCGACCTGAAGTCGGACGAAGCCGATGACCAGCAGCACGAAGCCGATGTGCATCATGATGAGGTAGGCCAGGGCGGCCCGCCGTACCTCGCGGCGCTCGGCGTCGAAGAGGATCAGGAGGAACGACGCCACGGTCATCAACTCCCAGAAAAAGAGGAACGAATAGCCCCCGTCGGAAGTCACGACGCCCAGCATCGCGAGCGACATGACCGTGAGCGAAAGGTAGTGGAGCGAGAGGTGGGCCGGCGACTTGCCGTCGCGGGCGTGGCGCAGGTAGCCGTGCGAATAGATCGTCGAGGCGACGGCGCCCACGGCGATCAGCAGCACGAAGAGGGCCGAAAGCGGATCGAGCGACCCGGTGTCGCACCCCAGCGCCAGACTTTCGAAGAGCCAGAGCCGCGCGGTCTCTCCGCCGGCCAGCACGCCTATGGCCTCGACTGCGAGAAGGGCCGAGACGCCGCCGATGAACGCCAGTGCCGTCCACGCCTTGGCTTTCGGCGGGGCGACGCAGATCGCGGCGGTGATGATCGCCAGAGCGAACAAAATGTAAAGAAAGAACATTAAATAAATATAAGTAATAATAGTTGAGTCGGGGTGTTCGTTATTTGTTGGGGCGATGGTTCGCTACGGCGACCATGACCGTGGCGGCTACGGCCGCCGTCTCGGTGCGCAGCCGCTGGGTGCCGAGGGTGATCTCCTCGAATCCGCGGGCCAGCGCGCGGTCGATCTCCTCGGGCGAGAAGTCGCCCTCGGGGCCGATGAGGATCAACGCCGCTTCGCCCGGGCGAAACGTGGCGGGAAGATAGGCTTTCCCGGCTTCGGTGCGGGCCTCGGCGCAATGGGCGATGAATTTGCGCCCTCGGAACGGCGCGGCGAGCAGCTCATGCAGCGGCGTGAGCGGCTCCAGCACGGGACGGTAGGCCTTGAGCGACTGCTTCATGGCGGCCGTGATGACCTTTTCGCCCCGTTGCGGTTTGAAGACGCGGCGTTCGCTGCGCTCGGTTTCGAGCGGCACGATCGCGGTGACGCCCACTTCCGTGGCCTTTTCGAGGAACCATTCGAAGCGGTCGGCGTTCTTGGTCGGGGCTACGGCCATGGTGAGCCGGTAGGGCAGTGGCTCGAAATCGGGCTGCGCTGCGACGACTTCCACCTCGCAGCACCGAGCGTCGGCTTTCGCGATGCGGCAGCGGTAGAGCGTGCCCCGTCCGTCGGTGGCATGCAACTCGTCGCCCTCGCCCAGCCGCAGCACGCGAATGCAATGGTGCGACTCCTCCTCGCCCAGGGTGTGGCGCGGCGGCGCGATAGCGGGATCGTAAAAAAGTTGCATGACCGTCGTTATTTTATTACCTTTGACACGCATATGCGCTTTCCGGGCGCAAAAATATACAAAGTATGCAAAATAGACGAAAAATTTAAATAAATTCCGATGAAACATGTCTCGTTATTCACCCTATTGTTGTCGCTTATGACGTTCGCATCGTGCCGGACCGAATCGGCCGGGGGCGAAAATCCGCTGCTCGGCGCCTGGGAGACGCCCTATGGCGTGCCGCCGTTCGACAAGATCGAACCGTCCCACTTCCTGCCCGCTGTGGAGCGGGCGATGTCGCTGCACGACGTGGAGATCGACGCCATAGCGACCGACCGCGACGAGCCGACGTTCGACAACGTGATTCTGGCCTACGACCGTTCGGGGCGGATGCTCGATCGGGTCGTCCTGCTTTTCGGCATGCTGTGCGAAGCCGAGAGCAACGAGCAGCTGCAGGCCCTGCAGGAGCGGATCATGCCGCTGGTGGCCTCGCATGCCGACAAGATCGGCATGAACGAACGGCTGTTCGCGAAGGTCAAGGCGGTGTACGACCGCCGCAAGAGCTTCGGATTGGGAGCCGACGAAATGCGCCTGCTGGAGAAGATCTATCGGGGCTTCGTGCGCTCGGGTGCGCTGCTCGACAAGGAGCAGAAAGAGCGGCTCAAGGCGATCAACGGGGAGCTGGCGTTGCTGACCGTGAAGTTCGGCGCCAACCTTCTGGCCGAAAACAACGGCTTCGTGCTGGAACTGACGGCCGGCGATCTCGACGGCATCCCGACCAACGTGCGCGAACGTGCACGCGAGAAAGCCGCCGAGGCCGGCAAGAGCGACCGCTACCACTTCACGCTGCACAAGCCCAGCATGCTGCCGCTGCTCACCTATGCCAAGCGCCGCGACCTGCGCGAAAAGATCTACAAAGCCTATCTGAACCGCTGCAACAACGGCGACGAATACGACAACAAGCAGATCATCGACGATTTCGTGCGTCTGCGTACCGAGAAGGCCCATTTGCTGGGCTATCCCTCCTATGCGGCCTACGTGATCGACGACCAGATGGCCCGTACGCCCCGGGTGGTCTACGGGCTGCTCGACGAAATCTGGACGCCGGCGCTCGAACGCGCCAAGGGCGAGCTGGCCGAGATGCAGAAGCTCTTCAAGGCCGACCATCCCCAGGGCGAGTTCGCCTCGTGGGACTGGTGGTACTATGCCGAGAAGCTGCGCAAGAAGAACTATGCGCTCGACGAAGAGATGTTGGCGCCCTATTTCTCGCTGGAGAACGTGCAGGCCGGAGTCTTCTTCCTGGCCAACCGCTTATACGGCATCACGTTCCGGCCCGTGGCCGTGCCGGTCTATCATCCCGAGGCGACGGCCTACGAGGTGCTGGATGCCGACGAATCGCACCTGGGCGTGCTCTATTTCGACTACTTCCCGCGGGCCGGCAAGAGTCAGGGCGCCTGGTGCGGCAACTACGTGGAGCAGACCTACGACGAGGAGGGGCGTCGCGTGGCGCCCGTGGTGTCGATCGTGGCCAACTTCACGCGCCCGACGCGCAACATGCCCGCGCTGCTGACGCTCGACGAGGTGGCGACCCTTTTCCACGAGTTCGGCCATGCGCTCCATTTCCTGTTCCACGACGTGAAATACCGCGGACTCACGGAGGTAGAGGGCGATTTCGTGGAGCTGCCCTCGCAGGTGATGGAGAACTGGGCGTTCGAACCCGAAATGCTCAAGCACTATGCCGTGCACTACCGCACGAGCGAGGCGATTCCCAAGCATCTGGTCGAGAAACTGCGCCGCAGCACCCTGTTCAACCAGGGATTCCAGACTACCGAGTTGATCGCCGCGTCGCTCGCCGACATGGACATCCACTCCATCGAGCGATACGAGCCGCTGGACGTCGAGGAGTTCGGGCGCCGCGCGCTGAACGAGAAACGGGGGCTGATCGCCCAGATCGAACCGCGTTACCGCTATCCCTATTTCAGCCATATTTTCGACGGCGGCTATTCGGCGGGCTACTATTTCTATACATGGGCCGAAGTGCTCGACAAAGATGCGTTCGAAGCGTTCCGCGAAAGCGGCGATCTGTTCGACAAACGCATCGCCGCCCGCTTCCGCCGGCTGCTGTCGCGCGGCGGTTCGGAGGACGGCATGACCCTCTACCGCACCTTCCGCGGCAAAGACCCCGACAAAACCGCCATGCTGAAAGCCAGAGGATTGATAGATAAAACCCGCAACGGCGAGGAGTGACAACAAGGCTTCGATGCTGCGACACGGATTTAAGAGGTGAGAAACTTTAATTTTTTTGCTGAACTATGAAAAAAGCGCTTTTGATGATGACTTTCACAGCTTTTGCTGCGGGGTGCGCCGATCGGTCGATGCCCTGCGCGCAGTTGCCCGAATTGGATACGACCAACCCCTTGTTGGCCGAGTGGGAGACGCCCCATGCGACTCCGCCGTTCTCGCAGATCGAACTGTCGCACTACGAACCGGCGTTCGATGCGGCCATAGCCTGCTCGCGGGCCGAGGTCGCAGCGATCGTGGACAACCCGGCCAAGCCGACGTTCCGCAACACGATCGTGGCGCTGGAGCGGCAAGGGGCGCTGCTCGATCGCATCGCGGGCATCTTCTTCAACCTGCTGGAGGCCGACGCCACCGACGAGATGCAGGAAATAGCCCTGCGCGTGCAGCCCAAGCTGACCGAGTTGTCGAACGACATTTCGCTCGACCCCAAGTTGTTCGCCCGGGTCAAGGCGGTTTACGAGCACCCGGGGTGCTGCCTCTCGAACGAGGACAAGAAGCTGCTGGACAACACCTATCGGAGTTTCGCCCGCAACGGCGCCGCCCTTTCGGATGCGGATAAGGAGCTGTACCGGCAGTACAGTTCGGAGCTGTCGGGCCTCACGCTGCAGTTCGGACAGAATGCTCTGGCGGCGACCAACGCCTTTACGCTCCATATCGCCGACCCCAAGCGCGTGGCCGAGCTGCCCGCTTTCGTCAAGGAGGGCATGGCCGCCGAAGCCAAGGCCCGCGGACAGAAGGGCTGGACGGTGACGCTGCAGGCGCCGAGCTATGTGCCGTTTCTGACCTATTCGTCCGACCGCGCACTCAAGGAGAAGCTGTGGCGAGCCTACAATTCGCGTGCGCTGGGCGGACAGTACGACAACACCGAGATCGTGAAGAAGATCGCCAACACACGGCTCAAGATCGCCAACCTGCTGGGCTACGAATGCTATGCCGACTATGTGTTGGAGCGCCGTATGGCCCAGGACACCCCGACGGTGACGACGTTCCTGCAGGAGCTGCTCGACGCGACGAAAACCTATGCCGACCGCGATTACAAGACGGTGAGCGACTATGCCGCGACGCTCGGTTTCAAGGGCGAGTTGATGCCCTGGGACTGGGCCTACTACAGCCAGAAGTACCGCGATGCGAAATATGCCCTCAACGACGAGGTGGTGAAACCCTACTTCAAGCTCGAAAATGTGAAGAAAGGCGTCTTCCTGCTGGCTAATAAACTCTACGGGCTGAACTTCACGCCCAACGAGGCGATCGACGTCTATCATCCCGAAGTGACGGCCTACGACGTGACCGACGAAAAGGGACGGTTCATGGCGGTGCTTTACCTCGACTTCTTCCCTCGTGCGACGAAGCGTTCGGGTGCCTGGATGACCGAGTTCCGCGGTGCGCAGATCGTCGACGGGCAGGAGACGCGTCCGTTGGTGTCGCTGGTGATGAACTTCACCAAGCCCACCGAGGACAAACCCTCGCTGCTGACGTTCGACGAGGTGGAGACGTTCCTCCACGAGTTCGGCCACTCGCTCCACGGCATGCTGGGCGAGGGACACTACGAGTCGCTGACCGGCACGAGCGTCTACCGCGATTTCGTGGAGCTGCCCTCGCAGATCATGGAGAACTGGGCCACGGAGAAGGAGTTTCTCGATCTGTGGGCCGCGCACTACGAGACGGGCGAACCGATTCCGGCCGAGATCGTGGAGCGTATCGTGGCGGCCAAGAATTTCCTGGCGGCCTACGGCAACGTGCGTCAGCTCTCGTTCGGCATGACCGACATGGCCTGGCATACGCTCACCGAGCCGATGGAGGGCGACGTGATGGCGTTCGAGCAGGCGTCGATGGCTCCCACGCAGGTGCTGCCCGTGGTGGAGGGCACGGCGATGGCTCCGTCGTTCGGCCACATCTTCTCGGGCGGCTATGCGGCGGGCTACTACGGCTACAAGTGGGCCGAAGTGCTCGAAGCCGATGCTTTCTCGCTCTTCAAGGAGAAAGGCATCTTCAACCGCGAAGTGTCGGACTCGTTCCGCAAGAACGTCCTCTCGAAAGGCGGCACCGAAGACCCCATGCAGCTCTACGTCCGCTTCCGCGGTCATAAACCCGAGACGCGGGCGCTCATCGAAAAAATGGGGTTGAAGAATTAGAATTCACAATTCACAATTCACAATTCACAATTCACAATTCACAATCGGGGGTAGGTGCCTCCTAATAATGGTATCGCGCGGCCTTTCGGGGCTGCGCGATTTTAAATATTGGAAGGCATAAGGTCGAACTTCTGCAGGAGAGTCGAAGGTGGAGAAGGTCGGAAGGCGAAATGTCGTGTGTCAGGGGTCGAAAGGCTTCTGCCCGACGAGGGGCAGCCGACGGGGTATCGACGAAAAAAAGGAGAAGTCTTGCGGCTTCTCCTTTTTTCTGGTTGAGCTACCAGGATTCGAACCTGGAATAACAGGACCAGAATCTGTTGTGTTACCATTACACCATAGCTCAATTTTTGTGAGTGCAAAAGTAGAACATTATTTCGCAAATACAAAGAATTTTTTGAAAATTTTTCATACATTTGTTTTTGCTGCTTGCAGAAAACCATCCGCAAAAATTATACGTCTATGGGAATCAAGTTCCGCCTTATCGTCATGAATTTCCTCCAATACGCCATCTGGGGAGCCTATCTCACCTCGATGGGGTCGTATCTGGTGGGTGTCGATCTCGCCTCGCACATCGGCGTCTTCTATGCCATGCAGGGCATCGTCTCGATCTTCATGCCCGCCGTTGTGGGTATCGTCGCCGACCGTTGGGTGCCGGCCCAGCGGCTGCTAGGCATCTGCCACCTGCTGGCGGCGCTGTTCATGGGCGGTGCCGGCTACTATGCCTCGGTTGCGGGCAGCGGCGTGCAGTTCGGCCCGCTGTTCGCGCTGTATGCGTTGAGCGTGGCGTTCTACATGCCCACGATCGCGCTGTCCAATTCGGTAGCCTACAGCGTGTTGGAGAGCAAGGGCTTCGACACGGTGAAAGCCTTTCCTCCCATTCGCGTGTGGGGTACCGTGGGCTTCATCTGTTCGATGCTCGTGTGCGACGTCGCCGGATTCCAGACCACCTACATGCAGTTCGTCCAGTGCGCCGTGCTGGGTCTCGTGCTGGGGTTCTACGCCATGACGCTGCCCATGTGCCCCGTGAGTCGCGGCGGCGACAAGAAGAGCCTGGTCGAGGCGTTGGGGCTGCGGGCTTTCGCGCTGTTCAAACAGAAGAAAATGGCGCTGTTCTTCGTCTTCTCGATGCTGTTGGGCGTTTCGCTGCAGATCACCAACGGTTTCGCCAATCCGTTCATCACCTCGTTCCGCAACGTTCCCGAGTTCGCCTCGACGTTCGGCGCCAATCATGCCAATGCGCTGATCTCGCTGTCGCAAGTGTCGGAGACGTTGTGCATCCTCTTGATCCCGTTCTGCCTGAAGCGCTTCGGCATCAAGAACGTGATGCTCATGGCCATGTTCGCCTGGGTGCTGCGCTTCGGGCTGTTCGGCCTGGGCAACCCCGGCGGGGGCGTGTGGATGTTCATCCTCTCGATGATCGTCTACGGCGTGGCGTTCGATTTCTTCAATATCTCGGGCTCGCTCTTCGTGAACAACGAGACCGACGTGGCGATCCGCTCCTCGGCGCAGGGCCTTTTCATGATCATGACCAACGGTATCGGCGCCACGATCGGTACGCTCGGTGCGCAGGCTGTGGTCAACCGTTTCGTTTACTCGCAAGAGTCGGCGAGCGCCATGACGGCCGGGTGGTCGATCTCGTGGCTCGTATTCGCGGGCTATGCGTTGTGCGTGGCAGTGGTTTTCGCGCTGGTGTTCAAGTACAAGCACGATCCCTCGGCGATCGGGAACGTCGGTCATTAGGCCGGACGGAGTGCCGGTATAATGAAGCGTGCGCCGATATTCGTCGGTGCACGCTTTTTATGTGCGGACGCAGGCCGCCTGTCTCGTATACCCATCTGACGCTGCCGACGACTAGTCGCGTGTAGATCTCGGTGGTCGCCGTATCAT
>CAMWJM010000013.1 GCA_947174575.1 uncultured Alistipes sp.
TGCGATCTTCTGCGCCGTCTTCGGAATGATTCAGAACCCGGCAGGCATCAAGGGCACCATTCTTTCTCTGGCTTTGATCCTGGTCATCATCGGCGTGTCGTACTTCTGTTCGGCAAGCCACACGGTGAACATCGTCGACCTCCAGAACAACGGCTTCTTCGGCCACGGCGAAACCGTAATTACCGAAACGAGCATCCTGGTGACCTACGTCGCATTCGTCGCCGCATTCGTGACGGCCATCGCAACGGAGATCTGGGGCGCATTCAAATAACCAAGCAGACAAATGGCAACGGATAAAAGAAAAGTACAGGAAATCAACGCCGGTTCGATGGCCGACATTGCCTTCTTGCTGCTGATTTTCTTCCTGGTAGCCACTACGATGAACACGGACACGGGTCTGGCACGCATGCTCCCGCCTATTCCTCCCGAAGATCAGAAGCAGGAGGAGATCAAGGTCAAGGAGCGCAACCTCTTCCTGGTGCTCATCAACGGTAGCGGCCAGATCATGGCAGGTCAGCCCGGCAAGCAGGAGTTCATCGAGTTGCGCGACCTGAAGGACAAGACGAAGGAATTCGTCCTCAATCCGCTGGACGACGCCGATCTTCCGGAGAAAGAGGAGAAGGAGTTCGATCTTCCCGACGGCAGCAAGTGGGTCTATCCCGTCAGCTCGGGCGTCGTTTCGCTGCAAACCACCCGCGACACGGGTTACCAGCCCTACATCATGGTGCAGAACGAGCTGGCCCGCGCCTTCAGCGAAATCCGCGACGAGGTGGCCATGCGCAAGTTCGGCGACAAGCTGGCATCCCTGACCGAGGAGCAGCGCAACGTCATCACCAAGGCCGTGCCTCTGAAGATCTCCGAGGCCGAACCGCGTACCATTAAGAAGTAAGATTATGGCAGTAATGAAAAAGAAGGGCAACAAGAGTTTGCCCCCCATTTCGACAGCGTCGCTCCCCGACGTGATCTTCATGATCCTCTTCTTCTTCATGGTCTCCACGACCATGCGCGACCAGGAGTTGTTGGTGCGTTACAAACTCCCCGAGGCTACCGAGGTGCAGAAACTCGAAAAGAAGTCGCTGGTGAGCTACATCCACATCGGACAGCCCTCGCTG
The DNA here is from genome assembly GCA_947174575.1 of uncultured Alistipes sp. Classification (GTDB taxonomy): domain Bacteria; phylum Bacteroidota; class Bacteroidia; order Bacteroidales; family Rikenellaceae; genus Alistipes. The sequence goes on from CAMWJM010000013.1 coordinate 1,113, forward strand.
GCCATGCAGGCCAAGTTCGGTACGGCACCCCGTATCCAGCTCAACGACTCCTACAAGACGACCAAGGACATCCTCGATTTCGTGGCCGCCGAGCGCGACAAGCTCAGCGAAGCCGACCGTGCTTCGATGACCATCTGTCTGAAAGCCGACGGCACGACCAAGATGGGTATCGTCACCGACGTGAAGCAGGAGCTTCGTCGAGCCAACGCCTTGAAAATATCCTATGCGGCCTCGAAGTCGCTGGGTTATTGATGCAAGAGATCGTATTTTTCGAAACGACGGGCCTTTCATGAGACCCGTCGTTTTTTGAACCCCGATAAAAAACAGACTTCTCCTACCCGGAATGGCAGGGGTCACGGCTCCTGCCAGCGTGGTAAGTAGATTCAGCGATCCACTGGCAGCAGAAAGCGCAAAACAGAGGAAAACGCCCTCTGCATGGTCATATCGGAATCCGCGACCGTGCTTATAGGCGGGTGGCTGTTTGCGGGGTTGTCAGTTATTCATTCCAGCTTGGCGGAAAGTTACGAACAATAAATAGCAAGAATAGGATGGTGAAAGAAACGGCGGGACATAATCATTACCCGTTATTCATTCACTATTCTTATACACTATTCATCGATTGTATGTTCCTTTTCGTTATTCATTCCAGCGATCGCTTTTCGCAAGCACCTGCCGCGGGCTACCGCAGCAACGCGTCGGGAGCCTTGGGCTACGTCGGCGAGCGCGGCCACTGCTGGTCGTCTTCGTCTTACGCAGCCGGCAATATCAACGCCGGGTACTTGTACTTCAATGCAGGCAACGTGAACCCGCTGAACAACGCCAACCGGGCCAACGGATTCTCCGTGCGCTGCGTCCAGCATCTACAGGAAGCTGTTTTTTATCTTTTTATTCGAAAGGGAGTTCCAGCTGGTCGATTTCGTGGTTGAACGTCAGCCGATGATGCGGCGTGAGGCCGTGTTCGCGGATCGCCAGACGATGTTCGCGCGTCGGATAGCCTTTGTTCTTGCACCAGCCGTATTGCGGATATTCCGCATCCAGACGACACATATATTCGTCGCGGTGGGTTTTGGCCAGCACCGAGGCCGCCGCAATGTCGGCATACTTGCCGTCGCCTTTCACCACACAGAGATAGGGCAGAGTCAGGTGCGTGCGGAAGCGGTTGCCGTCGATCGCCAGAAACCCCGGCTGCGGATCGAGCCGCGCCGCGGCCAGCGACATGCCCTCGAACGACGCATTGAGGATGTTGATTTCGTCGATCCGCTCCGGCGACACCGCCTCCACGGCCCACGCCACCGCTTCGCGCTCGATCACTTCGCGCAGCCGCTCTCTGTTGCGCGGGGTCATCTGCTTCGAATCGTTGAGCCGCGGATCGTGGAAATCGGGCGGCAGCATCACCGCCGCCGCGAATACGGGGCCGGCCAGACAGCCGCGACCCGCTTCGTCGCAGCCGGCTTCCGGAAATTCATATTGACAACACAACTCCAACATCGCGCATAAAGTTACGAATAATTTATAGCCGTCCGGCTTTTTTCGTTATTTTTGTCCTGCGAATCCCGCAACGACATGAAATTCGACATCGCACAACAGCCTTTCGTTCCGGCGTTCCTCACGCTCGCCGTCCTGGTCGTCGCCGCCGTATGTCGGGGCGATATGGCCGTCGTCGCATCGTCGACCGACCCCTGCGCGGTATGGCTGCCCGCCCAGGCCCTCGCGAGTTTCCAGGCCGCCTTTCCCGGCTGGGCCAAGGCCATTTGCGGCGTGTTGCTGTTGACAACCGGCATCCGCACCGGCCACTTCGCCGTCCGCTACAACCTCTACTCCGTCAACACCTGCATCGCCATTCCGTTCTACGGCGTCATCGCCTGCGGCATCGCTGCGGGCCAGGTCGACCTGCTCGCCTGCACCTGTTCGTTGTTGCTGGCGTTTTCGTTGAGCAATTTCTGTCGGTCGTTCACGTCCAACTACGCATTCGACATCATCTTCCGGGCATCGCTCTACTTGAGCATAGCGCTTCTCCTCGTCCCGCAAGCCGCACCGCTGCTGCTGTTGTTGCCGCTGGCGATCGTCCATTTCCACCGCACCGGGCGCGAAACGATCGTCGCTTTCGCCGGCCTACTGCTCGTCCCGCTCGCGCTCTGCTACCTCAACTGGGGCCTCGGCCAACCGTTCTTCGCCCCCCTGACCGCCTGGAGCGGGCAAATCATCGAGAGCGACGCCTTTTTCGCTTTCTTCGGGCAAATTCCGCTGTCGTCGCGGATCCTGCTCGGCGCCACCCTGCTGTGTCTGGTCATCGGCATCGGCTTCCTGCTTTCGAGCCGCCTGTCCGTCAACTCCAAGCCGCGCATCATTCTTTATTACAACATCGAAGTACTGCTGCTGGCCGCTGCGGCGCTCTGCCTGCCCGGCGCATCGCTTCCGCTGTTCGCCCTGGCAGCCGTTCCGGGGGCCGTTTTGCTGCCCGTATTCTTCGTCTGCGCCTACCGGTCCATCGTCCGCACGGTTTACGTCCTCCTTCTGGCCGGTGCCTTGATGAACCTGTTTTTGCAATAATATATTTAGGCTTAATCTTCGCTTATTAAGGCTGAATATACATTTACGCACCCGTATTTACTATTTTTAATTTTATGAATCGAAGTTTAGATTGTATATTTGAGGTTGAACAAAAGTGACGCAAACATTTGTTCGCACAAAGTAAAATTAACAATCTATACCCATGAAGAATTCAATGAATTCGTCGGCCCAACAGCCGATGATCGTGAAGTATGTCGAAACGCTTCACACCGGCATTCAGTCGCAAACGCTTTCCCGCTATGCCATCGGGTACATCCTGCGCGGCACGATGTACGTGTACGACGGCGACAAGCGGCGTAAATTCACGCGCGGCGACATCTTCTATCTCGGCATCGGCCACCACTACATCGAACATTTTCCGGAGAACGGACAGCCGTTCGAGCAGATTCTCATCTACTACACGCCGTCGGATCTGCAGCGCATCCTGCTCCATCTGAACATCACCTACGGGTTGAACATCTCCAACTCCCATTCGTGCGAGAACTGCAACAACCGCATGCACGTGGTCATGCCGGCCTGGAACACCGTGCGCAACTTCTTCTCCAACATCAACAACTATCTGCGCGAAGAGGATTTCCACCACGACGAAACGGCCGAGAACATCAAGATGACCGAACTCATCTACCTGATCGCTTCGCACGAGGACTGCTGCATCAAAAGCAAGCTGTTGAGCAACGTCGACGCAGCCAAAGAGAATTTCGAACAAATCGTCTACGACCACATCTTCAAAGACATATCCATCGAGGAGCTTTCGCGGCTCACCAACCGCTCGCTCACCTCGTTCAAGAAAGAGTTCCGGCGCCATTTCCAGATGCCGCCCCACAAATGGTACATCCGCCAGCGGCTCATGCACTCGCGGCTGCTGTTGATCTCGACCTCCAAATCCGTGTCGGAGATCGGCAACGAATGCACCTTCCCCAATACCTCGCACTTCATCAAGCTCTTCAAGAAGGAGTACCAGATGACGCCCGCGACCTACCGCAACCGTCATCTCCACAACCTCGCCGCACCGCAGGAGAGCCGCGAGGAGGCCGTGCCCGTTCGCGAAGCGCTTTAATGAAAAACTTACGAATTGCGGCGATATTAAAATATTTTAATTATAATTTATCGAAAAATATCGCCTTTCGACGAAGAAAACAGCGAAAAAATTTTGTTTTTCCTAAAAATCCGTTTATCTTTGTCTTACAGAACGTGGGATTCTCCCACTCTCACAAACCTAACTAACCTAACCAGAGACACCCGGAACCGCTCGGTTCCGGGTGTCTTCTTTCCGGCCTATCCGCAAGGACGCTACAGCTCGTCCGGCGCATCTCCATCGCTGTTCGTTCGACGCGCCTCCACTGCCATTCACCCGCTGCGTTTCCGCCGCCGCAGCCTGCGGAGCACGCGCTTTTCGCGAGCCTGTTTCAGAGGGCTTCCGATAATAATACGCCCGATTGCTCCGAAATGTCAATTATTTTTCGTAGTTTTGCATCAATTGGAAAATAATGAACTTAAATGCCGAAGTTCCATGACCAGGCAGACGTACTGAAAAAACCCGGATGGCTCAAGATCCGCCTCCACCGCACGGCCGAATACGCCGAGGTGCGGCGCATCGTCGACAAGCACGAGTTGCATACCATTTGCAGCAGCGGCCGGTGCCCCAACCAGGCCGAGTGCTGGAGCCGAAGAACGGCTACGTTCATGATTCTGGGAGAGATCTGTACGCGCGGCTGCCGCTTCTGCGCCACGCAGACCGGACGCCCCCTCGCCCCCGACGCCGACGAACCCCGACGGGTCGCCGAAAGCGTCGCGCTGATGAAACTCAAGCATGCCGTCATCACTTCCGTGACGCGCGACGACCTTCCCGACGGCGGCGCCCGATATTGGGCCGCGACCGTGGAGGCGATCCGCTCGCAGAATCCCGACGTCGCAATCGAGCTTCTTATTCCCGATTTCGATGCGCGGCCCGACCTGCTGGACGAGGTCGTCGCATCGCAGCCCGACATCATCGGGCACAACATCGAGACCGTCGAACGACTGACTCCCGAGTTGCGTTCCAGGGCGACCTATCGCACCAGCCTGGTGACGCTGCGCTATTTGGGCGACCGCGGTGCGATCACCAAAAGCGGGTTGATGGTCGGTTTGGGCGAGAGCGATGAAGAAGTCGTACGAACCCTGCACGACCTGCGCGAAGCAGGCGTGGGGATCGTGACGATCGGCCAGTACCTTCGGCCCACGCTGGAGCACTATCCCGTAGCGGCGTATGTCGCTCCCGAGAAGTTCGAATGGTACCGGCAACAAGCCCTGGCCATGGGCTTCGCCTACTGTGCGAGCGCACCTCTGGTACGCTCGTCCTACAGGGCCGAGGAGGCGCTCCGCAACGTGAAAAGCGCATAGCGATGAGAGCCTGCCGCCGCGACCTCGGGACGATGGACTACCGGAGCTGCTGGGAGTTGCAGCAAGCGTTGTTCGACGAACTGGTGGCCCGCAAAAGAGGCGCGAAAAACATGTCGGACGTCTCGGCAGCGATCGGCTCTTCGAACGCCGAGAGGTTGTTCGGCACCGCCGAAGCCGACCCCGATTCGGTCGGGACGGTCTTGCTGGTCGAGCATCCGCCGGTCTACACGCTGGGCAAGAGCGGTCGTGCGGAGAACCTGCTCGTCGACCGGGCGGCGCTGGAGCGGCTGGGCGCAGAGTTCTTTCACATAGATCGCGGCGGCGACATCACGTTCCACGGCCCGGGGCAAAGGGTTTGCTATCCCATCCTCGACCTCGAACGGATCGGGATCGGCCTGCGGGACTACATCGATCGGCTCGAAGAGGCCGTGATCCGCACGGTCGCGGCCTACGGGATCGCCGCAGGACGCATACCGGGCGCTTCGGGCGTATGGGTCGAAGGAGCGGACGCAACACCTGCAAGCACCGAAAAAAGCGGGAGCGCCGCATCCGAACCGATGTCGGCGGAACGAAGGTGCGTGCCGCGTAAAATTTGCGCGATCGGAGTACGTTCGTCGCGGTTCGTCACCATGCACGGGCTGGCGCTCAACGTATCGACCGATCTGGAGTGGTTTTCGCACATCAACCCCTGCGGGTTCGTCGATCGGGGCGTGACCTCGATCGAACGCGAATGCGGCTGCAAAATAGCGATGAACGACGTCGACGACGCGCTCGTCGCCAACTTAAGTAAGATATTGAATGTCGATATAACTCACCGGTGACCGATGCCAAGTCCCCTCCGAGGAGGGGATTTAGGGGAGGGTCAGATCTGTAAACGCCGCCATAGGCGGCGAACACGACCGACAACAGAGAGAACCGGCGAACGTCATATCGCCAAACGACTGAATTTAAATGTTGAAATTAAATAATAATAGTTCGTATGCCCATAGAAAAACGTTGGGTAGTGAAACCGCAGGGCGATCCGGAGGCGGTGGCGGCGCTGGCTGCCGCGCTGAAACTATCGCCCGTACTGGCTAATCTACTCGTACAGAGAGGCATAGACACTGTAGAAAAGGTGGAGAAATTTTTCAAGCCCAGTCTTGCCGACCTCCACGATCCGTTCCTGATGAAGGACATGGACAAGGCGGTCGAGCGGGTCGAGCAAGCCGTCCGCAACCAGGAGAAGATCATGGTTTACGGCGACTACGACGTCGACGGTTGCACGGCCGTCGCACTGGTCTACAAGTTCCTGCGCCAGATCGGGCATAAAAACCTGACTTTCTACATTCCCGACCGGTATACCGAAGGCTACGGCATCTCGGTCAAGGGCATCGACCTCGCGGCCCGCAAGGGCGTGGGGTTGATCATCGCCCTCGACTGCGGCATCAAAGCCATGGAAAAGGTCGTCTATGCGAAGCAGCAGGGCGTGGATTTCATCATCTGCGACCACCACCTCCCGGCCGAGGAGATTCCCCGCGCCGTAGCCGTTCTCGACCCCAAGCGGGTCGATTGCTCCTATCCGTTCGACGAGTTGTCGGGCTGCGGCGTAGGATTCAAACTCGTGCAGGCCTATGCCCAGAAAAACGGCATTCCTTTCGAGCAAATCCTCGACCTGCTCGACCTGTTGGTCGTGAGCATCGCCTCGGACATCGTGCCTTTGACCGACGAAAACCGCATTCTGGCCCATTTCGGCCTGAAGAATCTCAACCGCGAGCCGTCGAAAGGGTTGTTGTCGATCATCAAGATCTGCGGACTGGACAAACACAGCATCACCATCGACGACATCGTCTTCAAGATCGGGCCGCGCATCAACGCCGCAGGGCGCATGCGCATGGACGAGAGCGACGAGAACGCATCGCCCTCGGGCGGTCATGCCGCCGTGGAGCTATTGATAGAGGGCAACGAGAGCGTCGCCGAAGAGTTCGGCAACGTCATCGACGCCTACAACCAAGATCGCAAGTCGATCGACCGCTCCGTCACGCAGGAGGCCCACAACTACATCGAGAGCCACCCCGAGCTGAAGAGCCGCAAGAGTACCGTCATCTACAATCCCAAGTGGATGAAGGGCATCGTCGGCATCGTCGCCTCGCGCCTGATCGAGACCTACTACCGACCTACGGTCGTGCTGACCATGAGCAACGGCTTCGTCACGGGTTCGGCCCGCTCGGTGCCCGGCTTCGACCTCTACCAGGCCGTGGAGTCGTGCTCCGACCTGCTGGAGAACTTCGGCGGCCACATGTACGCCGCGGGTCTGACCATGAAACCCGAGAACGTCGAGGAGTTCACGCGCCGCTTCAACGATTTCGTCGAGCAGCACATCGACCCCCAGATGCTCGTGCCGCAGGTCGACATCGACAGCGAACTGCTCTTCTCCGACATCACGGCCAAGTTCCGCGACCACCTCAACCGCTTCCAACCCTTCGGGCCGGGCAATGCGGCGCCGGTCTTCGTCACCTACGGCGTGATCAACCACGGCGAAGCCAAGCTCGTGGGCATGGAATGCGAGCATCTGCGCATGGACTTGATGCAGCGGCAGAAGCCCAACACCAAGATCCAGTCGATCGCATTCCAGCAACCCACGCACTACGAATGGGTCAAGTCGGGGCGCCCGATCGACGTCTGCTACCAGATCGTCGAGAACCACTACCGCGGCTCGATCACCACGCAGCTGCGCGTCAAGGACATCAAACCGGTCATGAACAAATAAATGAAACAGGCTCGAAAATTTCGAGCCTGTTTCATTTAAAAATACGCAGAAACAATCATCACGATTATTACCAAATTATCACCCTTTCTTCTTCGGGCAGGAACATGGCGCCCTCGGTGATGCCGAATGCGTCGTAGAACGTCTGCAGGTTGCGCAGCGTGGCATTCACGCGCCATTTGCCGAGCGAGTGGACGTCGAGTTTGGTCAGTCGGGCGATCTCCTCGTCGCGGATGTTCTGCGCCCACAGTGCGGCATAGCCCAAATAAAAGCGCTGGGAGTCCGTAAAACCGTCGATCGGCGCCGGAGCGGACGTCCCCTCCAGCGAGTTGCGATAAGCCGTCCAGGCGACCCGTAAACCGCCTTGATCGGCGATGTTCTCGCCCAAGCAGAGCGAACCGTTGGCGAAGATCGCCGGACGGTCGTCTTTGGCGGGCAGCACTTCGATCGCGTCGAACTGCTTCACCAGAATGTCGGTCTTCGCCTTGAAAGCCGCCGCATCGGCCTCCGTCCACCAGTTGTTCATGTTGCCGTCCTTGTCGAAGTTGCGGCCCTGGTCGTCGAATCCGTGGGTCATTTCATGACCGATCACCACGCCGATCGCGCCGTAGTTCACCGCGTCGTCGGCCGCAGGATTGAAGAACGGCGGTTGGAGAATGGCGGCCGGGAAGCAGATCTCGTTGGTCGTGGGGTTGTAGTAAGCGTTGACCATCTGCGGCGGCATGTGCCACTCGGCCTTGTCGACCGGCTGCCCCAGCTTGGCGATGTTGTCGGCCGTATACCAGGCGCTGGCGCCCATGATGTTCTCCCAATAGCTCTTCGAGGGGTCGATTTCGAGCGTCGAATAGTCCTTCCACGTGTCGGGATAGCCGATCTTCACCGTGAATGCCGCCAGCTTCTCCTGCGCGCGAGCCTTGGTCTCGTCCGACATCCAGTCGAGCGCGGCGATGTGCTGGCCGAGCGCCGTCTGCAAGTTCTTCACCAGCTCCAGCATGCGGGCCTTGTCCTCCTCGGGGAAGTACTCGGCCACATACATCTCGCCCACGGCCTCCGATAAGGTGCCGTTGGGCACCGACATGGCGCGCTTCCAGCGGGGTTTCATCTCCTGCTGGCCGGCCATCGTGCGGCCGAAGAACTCGAACGAAGCCTGCTGGAAATCGTCGCTCAAATAGTTGGCCGCCGCGTCGATATATTGCGCAGCGAGGTAGTAACGTATGTCGGCCAGCGGCGCCGTCTTGAGCAGCTTGTTGGCGTTGGCGAGCGACGAAGCCGTCGTGACGATGATCGTGTCGAAATCGCCGATGCCGAGCGTCTTGTAATACGTCGGCCAGTCGATAGCGTCGTAGGTCTTCTCGAAAGCGGCTTTCGTCGTGGGGTTGTACTGCTTGGCGATGTCGCGCAGCTCGACGTTCGACCACATCTTTTTAGCCAGCTTCGTTTCGATATTCATCACTCCGGCCACGGCCTTTTCGATTTCGACTTCAGGCAGCCCTGCGAGAGCGAATATTTCGGCCAGATACTTTTTGTAGGCCGTGCGGAACTGCTCGTTCTCGGCATCGAGATAGTAGTCGCGGTTGCCCATCATCAAGCCCGACTGCGAGGCGTAGAGCGCATTCATCGAACTGTTCATCAAGTCGGCTTCGACCCCCAGCGCGAAGAACGGATTGGCCACGCTCGCGTGGAGCTTGGCGATCGCCTCGGTGAGCTGCGCCCGGTTGTCGATCGCCAAAATGGCGTTCACGGCAGCCTTGATCGGCTCGGCGCCCTCGGCATTCAGACGCACGGAGTCGAGGCCCATCTTATAGAGATCGGCGATCTTCTGCTCCACCGACCCCGGCACGGTTTTCCGGGCCGTCATGCTCGAAAACAGCTCGTTGATGCGCTTCTCGTTGTTGTCGCGCAGCATGTCGAACGAGCCATAGCGCGAATACTCGGGTTTGAGCGGGTTGAGCTTCTGCCACCCGCCCGTGGCATACTGATAGAAATCGGCCTCGGGAGCCACCTCGGTGTCGAAGTTGGCCAAATCGATCGCCGGGACTTTCGACTGGTTCCGACAGCCTGACATACAAGCCATAGCAACTAACAAAACGATTACTTTTTTCATCTATTCAAAAATTGGTTATGTTCGAATTATCCGACCCGCACCGGCAATCGGCAGAACCGCGCAACCCGCCGCAGAAAACCCGCAGCGTCGCACGAACGGCCGCCGGATCCGTCGCCTGTCGTGCAGGTGTTTTATGCAGAAAGGCCGCTTGCGCAGCGGCCTTTCTGTGTTAGTCGCGGATCGCCGCCACACCGGGCAGGTCGCCGAACTCGATATATTCGAGCAGCGCGCCGCCGCCCGTCGAGATGTAGGATACCTGGTCGGCCAGACCGAACTTGTTGACGCAGGCCACCGAGTCGCCGCCGCCGATGAGCGAGTAGGCGCCTTTCTTCGTAGCCTCGGCGATGGCCAGCGCCACCTCCTTGGAACCCGTCGCGAACTTGTCAATCTCGAACACGCCTACGGGGCCGTTCCACAGAATGGTCTTGCAGCCGAGGATGTGCTCGCGGAAGGCTTTCTTGCCCTGCTCGGCGATGTCGACACCCTCCCAGCCGTCGGGAATGTCGTTGGCCGGGGCCGATTGGGTATTGGCGTTTTGCGAAAAGTCGTCGGCCACCAGCGCATCGGGCGACATGACGAGCTTCACGCCTGTCTGCTTGGCCAGCTCCAGGATTTCGAGCGCCACGGGGAACATGTCAGGTTCGC
>CAMWJM010000014.1 GCA_947174575.1 uncultured Alistipes sp.
CGCTGCATAACTTCCGTCCAAATGCGGGCTTGCCTTATGCATAATGAAAAACTGGCTGCCTGCGGAATCGGGATGCATACTTCTTGCCATAGAGATAACTCCTGAGACATGTTTTAAGTCGTTTTCGAAGCCGTTGGGCGTTACGCCGTCGGGTGCGCGGTGGAGCAGGTATTTGCATTCGTTGGCCGTGATGTCGCTCACCGTGAGGAACGCGTCGTGATACGTGGCGGCCATCTTCTCGATCGAATGTTTGGCCGTGACGTTGAACTGGCGGGCCAGTTCGTCGGCGTTGAACTTCGTCAGATCGTTATAGAGCGGCAGCCCGTTGCCGGCGATGCAGCGGCCCATGACCGTGGCGTGCGTGGTGAAAAGCGTCGCCACGTAGGGGGCATTGCGACGCAGGTAGAGACCGCCGGCGGCCGTCATCCACTCGTGGAAGTGGGCGGCCACCTTCTCCGTGGCGGTGCAGAAGGTGTCGACATACGAGGCGATCACCCGACCTGCGGCATAGCCGAACAACACCGGCTCCACATAGTCCCACTGCCCCGAAAGAGAGTCGACATGGTAGTCCTCCCACAGCTTTTTCAGAATCTCGTCCTTGTGCGGGAAGAGCGACGTGAAGTCGACCAGAACGACGATCGGCTCGCCCTCGATCTTCCAGCGGCCCACGCGGATGCGGATGCCCTCGCTGTAGACGCTCTGCCGCCAGTTTTTGAGCAAGTTCAAGTCTTCTTCGAACTCCGGATTCACGCCCTCGTGCGAGAGGTCGGGGCCGATGAGCAGATAACGATCGCCGAATTTGCGCAGAGCGGTCTGTGCCTTGGTCGAAACGACGGTATGGATACCGCCGACCTTGTTGCACACCTCCCAGCTCACTTCGAACAAATAGTCAGGGGTCAGTTTCGAGTTGTTCATAGTTTATTCAGATGTTATAATTTACGGGATAAGCTAAAAATCGGCAGCAAAAGTAACACTTATATTTATATAAAACAACTAATTCGCTCCGCCGTTCGCAGACTCCTGCGTCGTTGCGGGCCGCTGCAGGCGCTTGTCGGAGGAATAATTCTTTAAAAATTTTAATAATAAATTAACATTGCACACGTTTTCAAGCCTCGAAAAACGCCCCGATCACCGCATCGGAGACCAGAAACCGCCGGGGCGGAATCGCCAGACGCCGCCCGTCCGAGACGAGCGCGCCGCCCGTCTCCATGCCGCGGGCCTGCGCCTTCAGCCGCCCGATCCGCCGCTCGCCGAACAACCCTTCGGCCTCCGCGAGGTCGATCCCCTCGGCCGTGCGCAGACGCGTCATCACATATTCGTTGAAGCGGTCGCGGTCGGACAATATTTCGTGCCCGGCCGCTTCGCCGGCGAGGTAACGGTCGACCGAATCGACGTTCCAATGACGCTCGCGCCCGTCATAGGAGTGGGCCGCAGGGCCTATGCCGAGGTATTTTTCGCCGTGCCAATAAGCGGCGTTGTGACGTGCCCGGAAGCCCGGACGTGCGAAATTGGAAACCTCGTAATGCTCGTATCCCGCCTGCGTCAACGCGTCGTGCACCGTCGCGAACTCTTGTTCGCTGACCGCCTCGTCGACCGGCGCGAACTCGCCCCGTGCCGCCCGCCTGCCCAATGCCGTATGGGGTTCGACGGTCAAATGGTATGCCGAAACATGCTCGACCTCCAGTTCCAGCACCCCGTCGAGCGACCGCCTCAACGCATCGCCCCCGAAGCCAGGGATGCCGAAAATCAGGTCGACCGTCACGTTGTCGAACCCCGCACGCCGGGCGGCCCGCACCGCCTCGACCGCCTGCACAGCGGTATGGCGGCGGTTCATCAGGCGCAGACAGGCGTCGTCGAGCGACTGTATGCCGATCGACAGCCGGTCGACGCCCGCCCGGCGCAACGCCTCCAGGCGTGATGCGTCGAGGTCGTCGGGATTGGCTTCGAGCGTGGTCTCCCCGACGGCCGAACAGTCGAACAAATCGGCCGCACGAGCCAGCAACTCCCCGATCTGCGCCGGAGTACAGAGCGACGGCGTGCCGCCGCCGAAATAGCGGGTGCGAATCGGTTCGCCGCCCAAATATCCCCGCTGCGCCTCCAGCTCCCGCCCCATGGCCGCCAACACCTCGTCCATACGCCGCAGGTCGGCGCTTTTGTAGAAGTCGCAATAGGAGCAAATCCGTTTGCAGAACGGGATATGGAAATAGAGTCCGGCCATAGGTCGATCGCGAGCGCCGACATTCGCAGAAGCACACATGCTCCCCGAGCGGCGGAACATCGCGAAAAAGATCGTTTATCAAATATACATATTTTTTCGGGAATTCCCGCACTTCAAGGCGTTTTTCCGACTGCGACCGCGCTGCGCCATGCGTCGCCGCACACCGCCCATCCCTCGATTTACCGCTTCCGGCAATCCCGTCCGCAACTCCGGGACAAGCCTTTGCGCCCCCGGCACGACAATTGAAACCGACTATGAATGAATCGGATAACGGGTATCGAAAAAATAATAAATTTTTTTCGGAATTTTCACTGTTAACTTTTTCACAAATATGAAAGTTTTTCTACCTTTGCATCGGTGAAACAGGTCGTGTGCGAACGAAGACCCGGATTTCCGAGGTAAGGCCGGCAGCCGGAAATACGCCGCAATCCGCTGCGGAGCCGGGCCGCCCCCGACCCGTGCCGGACACACGGAAAGATGATGTTTAATTCTAATAATACGTTAGTTATGGACAAATTGGATCTGAAGAAGTACGGGATCTCGGGTGTGAAAGAGGTCGTGTACAATCCCTCCTACGACGAACTCTATCGCGAGGAGACCAAGAAAGGCCTGCGCGGCTTCGAGAAGGGTCAGCTGACCGACATGGGCGCCGTCAACGTGATGACGGGCGTCTACACGGGCCGTTCGCCCAAGGACAAGTTCTTCGTGATGGACGAGACCACCAAGGACACGATCTGGTGGACTTCCGACGAGTACAAGAACGACAACAAGCCCGTGACCAAGGCCGCATGGAAAGAGCTGAAGAAGATCGCTTCCAAAGAGCTGTCGGGCAAGAAGCTCTACGTGGTGGATACTTTCTGCGGCGCCAACGAGAACACGCGTCTGAAGATCCGCTTCATCATGGAGGTGGCCTGGCAGGCGCATTTCGTGAAGAACATGTTCATCCGCCCGACCGACGCCGAGCTGGAGGAGTACGGCGAACCCGACTTCGTGGTGCTCAACGCCTCGAAAGCCAAGGTCAAGAACTACAAGAAGCTGGGTCTCAACTCCGAGACGGCCGTGGTTTTTAACCTCACCGAGAAGATGCAGGTCATCATCAACACCTGGTACGGCGGCGAGATGAAGAAGGGCATGTTCTCCTACATGAACTACCTGCTGCCGCTGAAGGGCATCGCCTCGATGCACTGCTCGGCCAACACCAACGAGAAGGGCGAGACGGCCGTATTCTTCGGTCTCTCGGGCACCGGCAAGACCACGCTGTCCACCGACCCCAAGCGTCAGCTCATCGGCGACGACGAGCACGGCTGGGACGACGACGGCGTCTTCAACTTCGAGGGCGGCTGCTACGCCAAGGTCATCAACCTCTCGAAGGAGTCGGAACCCGACATCTGGAACGCCATCCGCCGCAACGCTCTCTTGGAGAACGTGACCGTGGGTAAGAAAGGCGAGATCGACTTCGCCGACAAGTCGGTGACCGAGAACACCCGCGTGTCGTACCCGATCTACCACATCAACAACATCGTGAAGCCCGTTTCGAAAGCTCCCGCCGCCAAGAAGGTGATCTTCCTCTCGGCCGACGCTTTCGGCGTGCTGCCCCCCGTGTCGATCCTGACTCCCGAGCAGACGAAATACTACTTCCTCTCGGGCTTCACCGCCAAGCTGGCCGGCACCGAGCGCGGCATCACCGAGCCTACGCCGACCTTCTCGGCCTGCTTCGGCGCCGCATTCCTCTCGCTGCACCCCACCAAGTACGGCGAGGAGCTGGTGAAGCGCATGCAGCAGTCGGGCGCCACGGCCTACCTCGTCAACACGGGCTGGAACGGCACGGGCAAGCGTATCTCGATCAAGGATACGCGCGGCATCATCGACGCCATCCTCGACGGTTCGATCGACAAGGCTCCGACCAAGACGATCCCGACCTTCGACTTCAAGGTGCCGACCGAGCTGCCGGGCGTAGACCCCAAGATCCTCGATCCGCGCGACACCTACAAGAACGCCAAGGAGTGGGAAACCAAGGCCGAAGACCTGGCCGCCCGCTTCGTGAAGAACTTCGTGAAGTTCACGGGCAACGACGAGGGCAAGAGCCTCGTGGCCGCCGGCCCCAAGGTGAAGTAACCGTTCTCACCCCATCATACCGCTACTCCCGACCGCCGCAAGGTGGCCGGGAGTAGTTTTTTGAACAGCTCTCCCCGCAGATGCTGGACGCAGCGCACGGAAAGGCCCGAAGCCCGGTTGGCGTTGTTCAACGGGTTCACGTTGCCCGCGTTGAAGTTCAAGTAGCCTGCGTTGATGCTGCCTGCGGCATAGGACGACGACGAGAAGTAGAGGCCCCACGTGCCGACGTTCGTCAAGGCTCCCGACGACTCGTGGCGGTAGCCCGCGGCAGGCATACGAAGCAATCGCTGGAATGAATGGAGGAAAGGAACGAATCAATAAATCATAGGGAACATTCATTGCTGTAACTTTCCGCCAGACTGGAATGAATAACTGACAACCCCGCAAAATCTTTTTTACGCTTTCTGCTGCCAGTGGATCGCTGAATCTACTTACCGCGCTGGCAGGAGCCGTGACCCCTGCCACTCCGGGTATGAGGAGAGCTGTTCGGGAAATGCCGATCGACGATCCGGCACGAAGAGACTAACCCCGTCGCACTTCGATATTCGGCGGCTTCGGGTTGAATTGCAGGTCGGGCCTTGGAATTTTTCACTTCTTCGGCTTGAAAATCCGATAGCCGATCGAGACGCCGATCTTGTTGGGATACCACTCCGACGAGCCGTTGAACGGATCGGGATGCTCCGGCTGCACGGGACGGTGGGGATACATGTCGATCTCGCCCTCCATGCTGTAGCCGTTGTAGTGGCTGTCCATCCACGACCAGCCGAAAAAGGCGTCGACCAGCCACCGTTCGCAAAACCGGTATTCATAGCCTACGCACAAGCCGATCATCATGCCGTAACCCTTGCAGTAGCGGTTCTCGAAGCGGATGCGCCCGCCGTCCAGATAGGGTTTCGACATGTCGAACGCCATCATACCGAGGTTGCCCCCGAGATACCATCCATGGTTGTGCTCTTTGAAATAGTAGCGGTATTCGCCCATCAGAATGCCGAACATCATGTGCTTGTCGTCGATCGACTTCCAGGGCGAGAAGACGATCTCGGTCTGCATCGTCGACTTGGGCGATATGGCGAACTCCACGGCCGGATTGACCACGCCCGCCAAAGCATACAACCCGTTGAGCTTGACATAGCCCTGGGCCGCAACTCCATACGAGCTGCATACGGCAGCCCACAGCAATACCGATATGACGATCGTTTTTTTCATGCGTCGCGCGTCGATGCAAATCGCGGGCGGAACACGATGATCCCGCCCGCGAAAACGCAGGAGCCGAACCTTATACGGTCATGATCTCCTTCTCTTTTTTGTTCAGAATCTCGTCGAGGGTCTTGGTGAACTTCTCCAGGAGCTTCTGCGACTGCGTTTCGCCGTCCTTGGATTCGTCCTCGGGCATGCCCTCTTTCTGGGCTTTCTTGAATGCGTCGACCGCATCGCGACGGGCATTGCGCAGGCTGATGCGGGCCGTCTCGGCTTCGCCGCGCACCTGCTTCACCAGCTCCTTGCGGCGCTCCTCCGTGAGGGGCGGGATCGAGAGACGGATCTGCTCGCCGTTGTTCGAGGGCGTGAGGCCGATGTTGGCGTCGATGATCGCCTTTTCGATCGTGCGGATCATGTTCTTGTCCCACGGCTGGATCAAAATGGTCTTGGCATCGGGCACCGTGACGCTCGCCGCGCCCGACACGGGCACCTGCGAACCGAAATAGTCGACCATCACGCCGTTCAAGACGTTGGGCGAGGCCTTGCCGGCACGGACGTTGAGCAACTCTTCTTCGAGGTGATCGATGGCTTTCTGCATGCGGGCCGAAGCCTCGTCGAGAATGGTTTTGGTATCCATAAGTCTATGAAATTATGCGAATATCGGTTATCGGTTCAGCAGGGTGTCGACGCGCTGCAGCAGTGCTTCGAACTCCTCCGGTTCATAGCCCACCGACGTCGCGACGACTTTGCCGTCGCGGTCGATGAGGAAGTTGCGCGGAATATAGTTCGAGGCATAGCGGTCGTAGACTTCCCGCTGCGGGTCGAGACCCATGGGGAAGTCGTAGCCCGTCTTTTCGCGGAATGCCGCCACGGCCTCGCGCGTCTCGCCGCGCGAAACGGGCAGGAAGACGAAATCGCGCCCGGCGAAGCGATCGATCACGTCGCTCTTCACGCGCGCCAGCTCCTGCCGGCAGGGCGGGCACCACGTAGCCCAGAAGTTCAGCAGCACCACTTTGCCGCGCAAATCGACGAGGGCGAGCTTCTGCCCGTCGAACATCTCCACCGTGAAGTCGGGGGCCGCAGCGCCGGCTTTGACCAGCGTCGCGGCTTCCGCTTCGTCCTGCGCATTCTTGTTCGTGCGGCCGCCGCACCCGGGCAGCAGCAGAATCGCCGCCGCGACCGCTGCGATCAACACCAGCAGAATATACAGTCGTTTGTTGCTTTTCTTCGTCGCCATTTCGTCGAAGTGAAAGGTAAAAATGAAAAGTTAAAGGCCGAAAGTCAATGATACGCTTTGCGCGATTTCGGTCGGCTCTTACGATTTTACCCTCGTGCCTATTTTCTCGCCCGCGAGGAGCTTGCCCAGGTTGCCGGGGGTGTCCATGTCGAAAACGACGATTTCCAATCCGTTTTCGCGGCAGAGCGTGAAGGCCGTGAGATCCATCACCTTGAGCCGGCGGTCGAGCACCTCCTCGAACGTGATTTCGTCGAACTTCACCGCTGCGGGGTCTTTCTCCGGGTCGGCCGTATAAACCCCGTCGACCCGCGTGCCTTTGAGCAGCACGTCGGCTTCGATCTCGATGCCGCGCAGGGCCGAGGCCGAGTCGGTCGTGAAGTAGGGATTCGACGTCCCGCCGCCGATGATGACCGCATAGCCGGCCTCCAGATACTCGATAGCCTTGGCCTTGGAGAAGTATTCGCCGATCGGCTCCATGCGGATCGAGGTGAGCACCTTGGCTTTCACGCCGTTGTCTTCCAGCGCCGACTGCAGGGCCAGCGAGTTGATGATCGTGGCCAGCATACCCATCTGGTCGCCTTTCACGCGGTCGAAGCCTCTCCTGGCGCCCGTCATGCCGCGGAAGATGTTGCCTCCGCCGATGACGATGCCGACCTGCACGCCTGCGGCCATCGCCGCTGCGATCTGCTCGGCGTAGGAACGCAGCACCTCGGGCGAGAGACCGTATTTCTGCTCGCCCTGCAACGATTCGCCGCTCAATTTCAGAAGTATCCGTCTGTATTTCATCCGTTCTGACCGTTTGATATGCGAAGATAGGCATTTTTTTCGAAAAACAGAAAGACGCCGCGATTTTGAATTCACCGCGGCATGCGCTATCTTTGCACTATAAGCCAAAAATTCGGTCATGAAACGATATTCGATATTCGCTCTGTTGTTCGTTTTCGGCATCCACGCCTACGCACCTGCCCGCGAGGTGCTCCAGCTCAACCAGGGGTGGCACTTCTTTTTCCGGTCGGAGACCAGCAGCGACAACGCCCGCTATGTCACGCTGCCCCATACCTGGAACGCCGACCCGACCCGCGAAGGGGTGCTGCTCGAAGCCACGGGCAACTATCGCAACAACATGTTCGTACCCACCGACTGGGCGGGCAAACGCATCTTCGTGCGGTTCTACGGCGCACAGAACGTGGCCGACCTCTTCGTCAACGGCAGCCATGCCGGAACCCACCGCGGCGGCGCCACGGCTTTCACGTTCGAAATCACCGACAAAATCCGCTTCGGCACCGACAACGCCCTGCTCGTGGTGGTGAGCAACGCCTCGCGCAACGACGTGCTGCCCACCTCGACCGACATCAACCTCTACGGAGGTCTCTATCGCGAAGCGGAACTCATCCTCACGAGCAAGACTGCCGTTTCGCCGCTCTATCTGGGCACCGACGGCGTGCTGGTACACCAGCACATCGCCACCGAAGAGAAAGCCGAGGGCGAAGTCGAAATCCACCTCACCTCGAAAAGCGTCGCTTCGGCGCCGGTAACGCTCGACATCACGGCGCCCAACGGTCGCTGCGTGCTGACCAAACGCATCCACGCCCGAATCGACGACAACCCGCTCCGCATCGCCTATTCGATCCCGTCGCCCCGACTGTGGAGTCCCGAACATCCGGCGCTCTACACCGTCACGGTGACCGTGGGCAGCGACGACGATTGCGACCGGGTAAGCGTACGCACCGGATTCCGCAGCATCCGCACGGGCGAGGGCGGCGCGCTGCTGCTCAACGGCCAACCCGTCCGGCTGCGCGGCGTGGCGCTCCACCACGACAACTCCATATCGGGCGGTGCGCTCAAAGACGCCGACTACGACGACGATCTGCAGGACATCCGCACTTTGGGCGCCAACGCGTTGCGCTCGGTGGTGATGCCCCATGCCCAATACCTCTACGACCGCTGCGACGAAACGGGTATGTGCGTATGGATCGACACGCCGCTGCACCGCGCGCCGTTTTTGAGCGATGCGGCCTACTTCGCCACGCCCCAGTTCCAGCAGAACGGCATGGAGCAGTTGCAGGAGATCGTGGCCCAGCACATCAACCACCCCTCGGTGCTGATGTGGGGCATCTTCTCGCGGCTCTGGACGCGCGGCGACAACGTCACGCCCTACCTCCGCCAGCTGCACGAAGCGGCCCGCGCGCTCGATCCCTCGCGCCCGACCGTGGCGGTGAGCGACCAGAACGGCAGCATCAACTTCGTGACCGATCTGATCGTCTGGCGGCAGGACGTAGGTTGGAGCAAAGGCAAAGTCGACGACCTCACGCTGTGGCACGACAATCTGCAGGAAAAGTGGTCGCACCTCCACTCGGCCATCGAATACGGCGGCAGCGGATTCATCGGCCACGAGAGCTACACGGCGCAACCCGACCCCATCAAGAATCGGATGCCCGAAGAGCGGCAGCGGCTTTTCCACGAAGAGTACGCCCGCCTGTTGCAGAACGACTCGCTGTTCTGGGGCGTGTGGATCGAGAACATGTTCGACTATGGGTCGGCCCGACGCCCCTACGGCATCAACGGCATGGGGCTGGCGACGATCGACCGCCGCACCCGCAAGGATGCCTATTATCTCTACAAGGCGCTGTGGAACCGCAAGTCGCCGACGCTGCACATCTCCGGACGGCACTACCGCCGCCGCAACGTCCCGAAGCAGTCGTTCCACCTCTATTCGTCGGCCGGCACGCCGCTGCTGCTGGTCAACGGCGACACGGTGGCGGTCAACGAATATGCCCCCTGCCAATACCGCTCGGACACCGTGGAATTGCAGGGACGCGTGGTAGTGAAAGCCGCCGCAGGGAAGCTGCGCGACGAGATGATCATCCAAGTCGGCAACGTCGCAAAACCGAAAGGCTCGCCGGCCCCTCCGCGAACAACAGGTCGACAAACGACAAATTAGCCGCAAAAGGCTGACGGTCTGCGAAGACCTGCACATAAGGCTCGGCGACGACCGCCGGGCCTTTTTCGGCCTGCTTGGGTCGTAGATCGAGGTCGCCCGGCCCCGCCTCGACATAGCTCCGGCTGATCCGGGGCATCGGCACCTGCGCCAAGCCGCAGAGCGCTTCGAGCAGCTCCAAATCGAAATCGGCCAGAAATTCGAACCTCCGCTCGTAGAAAGGCGCCAGCACATCGGCGAAGTAGTCGAAATAGGGCGACCCCTTGTATCCGGCGACCAAGGCGCCCCAATGCTGGTGCTGCCAGCGCTTCGAATAGTCGAGCCGCACCTCGCGCATCGGCTGCCGGGGCCGGTCGGCATGCGCCACATGAGCCGTGAGTTCCATCACGCCGTCGGCCGCCAGGATTCGGGCGCGGTTGCGCTGCGACCGCTTGATGAAGTGCTCGCCCAGATCGATCACGCACGGCCTCTGCGCCAAATGGGCGAAATAGGCCACCGAAGGCAGATAGGCCGCAGGGAGAATAACGACGGACTCCATATAATATACGACTCTGGATTTTATTCCCATTTTCCGTCGGCACGGATCAGATCGATCAACCGATCCAAGGCCGCTTCCTGGGGGATGCTGCGTTCGACGACGGTGCGGCCCCGATAGAGGGTGATGCGACCCGGCCCGGCGCCCACATATCCGTAGTCGGCGTCGGCCATTTCGCCCGGGCCGTTGACGATGCAGCCCATGACGCCGATCTTCAGATTTTTGAGATGCGACGTACGGGCCTTGATGTCGCCCAGCGTGCGTTCGATGTCGTACAACGTCCGTCCGCACGAGGGGCAAGCGATATATTCGGTATGCGAGAAGCGCACGCGCGCCGCCTGCAGGATCATCAGTTCCACTTCGCGAATCGCCTTCGGATCGTGGCCCGGCGCATCGATCCAGATGCCGTCGGCCAGACCGTCGAGCAGCAACACGCCCAGATCGGCGGCGGCTTTCACCGCCAAGGTTTCGAGCGAGGCGTCCTCGTATCGGCGTTTCACCACCACCGGTTCGTCGGGCTGCTCCAAATCGAGTATGGCGGCCCGCAATTCGGCCGTAGGGTTGCCCGACAGCGCTTCGATCACCCGGAAACCCGCCATCGGCTCGTCGTGCACCACCGGCACGGCCACGCGGCTGCGCCGCCGGAACTCCGTGGGCGAATAGCGCTCGGGGTGACGCACCTCGAACTCGCCCGGCCGCTCGGCGAAATGATCCGCCAGAAGCTGCGCCACAGGGATTTCATGCTCGGGCGCCTCGGTCAACGACACGCGGATCGTGTCGCCGATGCCGTCGGCCAGCAACGCCCCGATACCCACGGCGCTCTTGATACGCCCCTCCAGCCCGTTGCCGGCTTCGGTGACCCCCACATGCACCGGATAGTGCATGCCTTCGGCCTCGTCGGTTATACACATCTGACGCTGCCGACGA
>CAMWJM010000015.1 GCA_947174575.1 uncultured Alistipes sp.
CTGGTGGCCCTGATCCGCGACTACCGCACGCTGCTCGGGCAGGGCGTCATCGCGAAATTCGACCCCGAGACCTACTCCGACGCCGTGGCGTTCGCCCGCATCGGCGAGGGATCGCTCGGCGGCAAGGCGCGGGGGCTGGCCTTCATGAACTCGATGCTCATCAAGCATCGCCAGTACGACAAGCACGAGGGGGTGCGGATCACGATCCCCCGCTCGGTGGTGATCGCCACCGACTATTTCGACGAGTTCATGGCCCTCAACGGGTTGGAGTACATCGTTTCGCAGGAGTTCACCGACGAGGAAATCCTCTCGGAGTTCGTCACCTCGACCGTTCCGGCACGGCTGCAGGAGGAGCTGAAAGCCTACATCCGCACCGTGCGCAAGCCGCTGGCCGTGCGTTCGTCGTCGAAGCTGGAGGACTCGCACTACCAGCCTTTCGCAGGCATCTACTCGACCTACATGATCCCCTATGCCGAGAACGAAGACCAGATGCTGCGTCTGGTGCTGCGCGCGGTGAAGAGCGTCTATGCCTCGGTCTACTTCGCGGCGTCGCGGGCCTACATCCAGACCTCGCAGAACCTCATTTCGGAGGAGAAGATGGCGGTCATCATCCAGGAGGTGTGCGGCACGGAAGAGAACGGGCTGTTCTTCCCCACTTTCTCGGGCGTGGCGCGTTCGATCAACTGCTACCCCATCGGCGACGAGCGCCCCGACGACGGCATCTGCAACGTGGCCATGGGTTTGGGCAAATTGGTGGTCGACGGCGGCCGCACGCTGCGCTTCTCGCCCCGCCACCCGCACAAGGTGCTGCAAACCTCGACGCCCGAACTGGCCCTGCGCGACACGCAGAGCGAGATTATGGCGCTGAGCCTGCGGCCCGAGGAGTTCCGCACCTCGATAGACGACGCCGTGAACCTGCGGCGCCTGACGCTCACCGAGGTGGGCGAATACCGCAACGCGCGCCATGTGACCTCGGTGTGGGATCGCGAAAACGAACGCATCTCGGACAGCCCCTACGACAAAGGGCGCAAAATCATTACATTCAACAACATACTGAAATACGACACATTTCCTTTGGCCGAAATCGTGACCGACATCCTGCGCATGGGCGCCGAGGAGATGCGCTGCCCGGTGGAGGTGGAGTTCGCCGTGGACATGGACGTCCCCTCGGGCCGGCAAAAGCTCTTCAACCTGCTGCAGATCCGCCCGATCATCGATAACCAGGACAACCGCTCGATCGAGTGGGACGAGGTGGATGTCGCCGAAGCGCTGATCTACGGCGAAAGCGCGCTGGGCATCGGCCAAATGTCCGACATCGCCGACATCGTGTATGTGAAGACCGAAGTCTTCGACTCGCTGTCGACCGAGAAGATCGCCGACGAGCTGCTGGCGCTCAACGCCCGCATGCGCGACGAGCGGCGACCCTATATTCTGGTGGGGCCGGGGCGCTGGGGATCGTCGGATCCCTATCTGGGGGTGCCGGTCAAGTGGACGCATATCTCCGAGGCCAAGGCGATCGTGGAGTGCGGCATCGAGCGGTTCGACGTCGAACCCTCGCAGGGCACGCACTTCTTCCAGAACGTCACGTCGCTCGGCGTGGGCTACCTGACGATCAACCCGTTCCGCGGCGACGGCATCTTCCGCCAGGACAAGCTCGACGCCCGCGAAGCGGTGTACGAGGGCGAATACCTGCGCCTGGTGCGCTTCGACCGCCCGCTGTGGGTCTGCATCGACGGCCGGGCCGACAAAGGAATAGTCAAAGAGTCTGAAAAAAACGGTTTGCAGGCTCTGCCGAGCAACGGCAGAGATCGCTGCCGATCCTGCTCCGAAAATTTTTCGACGGGGGATTACAATCTATAGGAATAATCTTTATATTTGTAATAGACAAAAACCTTAAAATACATATCGCCATGAATGTAAACAAATTGATGACCGAACTCGAACGCAAGCACCCGGGCGAGAGCGAGTATCTGCAGGCCGTGCGCGAAGTGCTCATGACCGTGGAAGAGACCTACAACAAGCACCCCGAATTCGAAGCCAACCGCATCGCGGAGCGGATCGTGGAACCCGACCGCAGCTTCACGTTCAAAGTGGTGTGGGTCGACGACCGGGGCGAAGTGCAGGTCAACACGGGCTACCGCTTCCAGTTCAACAACGCCATCGGCCCCTACAAGGGCGGTCTGCGCTTCCACCCCTCGGTGAACCCCTCGATCCTGAAGTTCCTGGGCTTCGAGCAGATTTTCAAGAACGCGCTCACGACGCTGCCCATGGGCGGCGCCAAGGGCGGTTCGGACTTCAACCCCAAGGGCAAGTCGGATCGCGAGGTGATGCGCTTCTGCCAGGCCTTCATGACCGAACTGTGGCGCCACATCGGCCCCGAGACCGACGTGCCGGCCGGCGACATCGGCGTGGGCGGCCGCGAAATCGGCTACCTCTACGGCATGTACCGCAAGCTGGCGCGCGAGAATACGGGTGTGCTGACGGGCAAGGGCATGACCTACGGCGGTTCGCTCATCCGCCCCGAAGCCACGGGCTTCGGCGCCGTCTACTTCCTGCGCCAGATGCTCGAAAAGGCCGGCATGGACATCAAGGGCCAGACGATCGCCATTTCGGGCTTCGGCAATGTGGCCTGGGGTGCGGCGACCAAGGCTACGGAGCTGGGCGCCAAGGTGGTGACGATCTCCGGCCCCGACGGCTACATCTACGATCCGGAGGGTCTCGACGCCGAGAAGATCGCCTACATGCTGGAGCTGCGTGCCTCGAACAACGACGTCGTGGCGCCCTATGCCGACAAATTCCCGGGTTCGAAGTTCATCGCGGGCCGCAAGCCGTGGGAGGTGAAAGTCGACATCGCCATGCCCTGCGCCACGCAGAACGAGCTGGACGGTGACGACGCCAAGCAGCTGCTGGCCAACGGCGTGAAGATCGTGGCCGAGGTATCGAACATGGGCTGCCGCCCCGAGGCGATCGACGCGTTCATCGCGGCGAAGATTCCCTACGGCCCGGGCAAGGCGGTGAACGCCGGCGGCGTGGCTACGTCGGGTCTGGAAATGACGCAGAACTCGCAGAAACTCAACTGGACGGCCGAGGAGGTCGACGCCAAGCTCCACCAGATCATGTCGTCGATCCACGGCGCCTGCCTCGAATACGGCACCGAGCAGGACGGCTACATCAACTACATGAAGGGCGCCAACATCGCCGGTTTCATGAAAGTCGCCAAGTCGATGGTCGAGCAGGGCATCCTGTAAACGACGCCGCTATTCAAAAGAAGCACCCGGCCTCTGAAAGGTCGGGTGCTTCTTTGTAGAACATTGTCTTAAAATAGCGTGCAAACTTCTATGCCGACCGTCAGCCGGTGGAGCCACTCCCCGGAATCCCGCAGTACGGGCGACACCAGATCGTAATCGGCCGAGAAACGCACGCCGAAATTCGTCGCGGCGACAAAGGTCATCGAGAGTCCGGTGCCGATCGATGCGCCGCCCCGGGCGCCCAAGTCGCCCCACGAACTCCGCAGGCGCCGGTAATGTTCATAGCCGCCCAACAGCTGCGAACCTATCGCGCAGCGCGCCGTCAGCGGTACCGCAAAATAGAGTCCTGCGGCGGCCGAAGCATGGTATTGCGCTTCGGGCTGTGCCTCGCCGTCGATCGTCATCCGCATGTTCCCGACAGTCAGCCGCCCGCCGATGCCTACGTGGGGCGTCGCGAACCAAGCACCCCGCACACCGACCGCGGGGCCTCCGGCGAAGCGGACGCGGTGGCCGCCGAACGAGGTATAAGAGCCGATCGCCGTCGTAACGCCGACATGCAGCGAAAGAAACGACAGTCCCCGATAGCAATCCGGAATGTCCGACGATCCGACCTCGAAGAGGCCCCGCTCCCGGTAGATCAGATCGGCCAGCAGATAGCCCAACTCGGCCGTAAAAATCCCGATGCCGGCGCCGACCGCTACATCGCTCATCCAATGGCGGTTGTTGAGCAGCCGCGCGATGCCGGTAGCCGTCGCGATCGTGTAACCGGCCATGCTGAACCACGGACTGCGGCGCCCGTACTCCTTATGGAAGATCGTCGCCGCCATGAAAGCCGTCGCCGCATGTCCCGAGGGAAAGGAGTTGCGCGTCGAGCCGTCGGGCCGTTCGGCCCGCACCGTATATTTGAGCGTATTGACCGTAGCCGCCATCAGCGACGCTGCAAACGCGTTGGAGACGACCATGCGCCCCCACGAGCTGCGGCTCTGCACGCCGCAGGCCTTCAGACCATAGGTCAACGCCAGCGGAGCATATTGCAGATAGTCGTCGTAGTCGTGGCGGAAATTCGCCGCATAGCCGTTGCGCAGTTCGCGGAAGTCGCGGTCGCAGAAGCTCATGGCCGCACCGCCGATCACCAGCGGCACAGAAACGAAAGAGATCCGTCCGTGACCGAGGCTGTCGCGCGATCGGGCGTGCGAGGCGCCCGGCAGCAGCAGGCAGAGTACCGGGAGCCAGAAAATGGGGTTCTTCATCGATTCGGATTCGTCGTTTCACGGGCAAAAAAAGCGTGAACATTTCGCACGATCCACTGATGAGGTCTTGGCGTACCCGGTGTAGAGAACGATACGAATGCCCACGCCGAAAAACGACGCGAGCACCAACCTTGCTACTCCTACACCTCAAAACCGCCAAGTTTCATCAGTAAGAAAGTAAAGCCGATGCGCTTTATTGTCCGAATGTCGGCAGCCCGTCGGGACTACCAAGTGCAAAGATACGAAGAGCCGAGTGCAATGCCAAATTTATTTGTGCATTGCCGAGGCCGAGTATCTTCGCCTCTATTTTTTTCTTCTTGCCGCCCTTACGATTTCGCCGCCCCAGGCGAGCAGCGACGTGCCGCCCACGACCAGCGCCCACTCTCGGAGCGAAAGGGGCACGGTGCGGAAGACTTCGCCGCCCAGTTCGACGATCGCGAGCTGTCCGACGCCGATAGCGACGAGGATGAGGAAGAATTCGCGGCACCCTTTCACCGAGGCGAAGACCGAGCGGCGCGTTTCGAACCCCCGGGCGTTGAACATGTTCCAGAACTGCATGAAGACGAATGTCGAGAAAAAGATCGTCAGCCGGCGCACCGAGAGTTCGGCGCCGCCCCGGCTCCAGCCCGCCAGCATGCCCAGCAGCACGGCGATCATGAAGCCGCCGCAGACGAAGATCGTACGCGCCATGGCGGGCGTGATGATGAATTCGTCGCGCGGCCGCGGCTTGTCGCCCATCACCTCCGCACGCGGCGGCAGCGAGGCCATGGCCATGGCGGCGAAGGTGTCCATGATGATGTTGACCCACAGGATTTGCACCACCGTGAGGGGCATTTCGGTGCCGAAGATCGCCCCTGCGAGGCAGATGACGATCGCGGCGAAGTTGATGGTCAGCTGGAACAGCACGAAACGCTGGATGTTGCGGTAGAGCGAGCGACCCCACATGACGGCCGTGGCGATCGACGAAAACGAATCGTCGAGCAGCGTGATGTCCGACGCCTCCTTGGCCACGGAGGTGCCCGAACCCATGGAGAGGCCCACGTTGGCGAAGTTGAGCGCCGGGGCATCGTTGGTGCCGTCGCCCGTCACGGCGACCACCTCGCCGGCCTGCTGCAAGAGCCGCACCAGCCGTTGTTTGTCGAGCGGCCGGGCACGGGACAGCACCTTGAGGGAGCCGACACGTCGGAGCAGTTCCTCGTCGCTCGCTGCGGCGAACTCCGTGCCGGTCATGCGGTTGCGATCGCCGTCGACGGCATCGTCCCACAAGCCGATCTGCCGGGCGATCTCGCACGCCGTGGCCGCAGTGTCGCCCGTGACGATCTTCACCGCAATGCCGGCCTGCAGACACCGCTGCACGGCGGCCGGAACGTCGTCGCGCACCGGATCGGCAATAGCGGCGACGGCCGAAAAGTTCAACCCGCCCCGGGCCACGGCCTCGCTGCAGGTCGCGGCGTCGGTTTCGGCCCAAGCGACGGCCAGCGTACGCATGGCACGGCTTTGGAAACCGGCCAGCTGCGCATTCACCTGCACATCCGACCCATCGGGCGCACATAGCGACCGTATGATCTCGGGCGCTCCCTTGACGCAGACGATCCGCCGCCCCGAAACACCGCTGCGAATGATCGTAGCCATATATTTGCGCTCGGTCGAGAAAGTGAGCCGGTCGAGAATCTCCGCCCCGGCACGCAGCGACTCGTAGGAAAACCCGTTCGCCTGCAGCCACAGAAGTAGCGCCCCCTCGGTGGGGTTGCCGAGAATCCGCCCCTCGGCATCGAGAAAGGCGGTGGAATTGGCCGCCACGATCTCGGCGAAATCGCGCTCCGGCAAGGCATCGTAACGCACCAACTCCTGCACCTGCATGCGGTTCTGCGTCAGGGTGCCGGTTTTGTCGGTGCAGATCACCGTCACGGCGCCCATGGTCTCGCAGGCGTGCATCTTGCGTACCAAATTATTGGTTTTCAGCATCCTGCGCATGGACATCGCGAGCGACAAGGTGATGCTCATGGGCAGCCCCTCGGGCACGGCCATGACGATGATGGCCACCGACACCATGAACAATTGCAAGATACGCTGCGAAACATCGAGCCACCCCTGCTGCAGCAAGTCGCTCGCAAAGATCGCCTTGCCCAACATGATGCAGAAGATCGCCGCGGCGAGCGCGATGCCCACGCGCCCGATCAGTCGCGAAAGGCGCGTCAGCTGCCGGTCGAGCGGCGTAGGCTCCTGACACATGGCCGTGGCCTGCTCGGTGACGCGCCCGGCCTCGGTGGCGTCGCCGACCGCCGTGACGACCATGCGGCCGTAGCCGTCGGCCACGGTCGTGCCGCGCAACACGAAATCGGAAGGATAGATGGCCTCGGGGTCGAAGCACGCTTCATCGACCGTCTTGTCCGTTTCGGGTTCGCCGGTGAGCGTGGATTCGTCGACCTTGAGCGAGACAGCTTCGATCAGTTTGCCGTCGGCCGGCACGGTCTCGCCGCTCTCGATGACGACCAGATCGTCCACGACGACCTCGCG
The DNA here is from genome assembly GCA_947174575.1 of uncultured Alistipes sp. Lineage (GTDB taxonomy): Bacteria > Bacteroidota > Bacteroidia > Bacteroidales > Rikenellaceae > Alistipes. The sequence continues at coordinate 7,016 of CAMWJM010000015.1, forward strand.
GCGCGGAATCGAGCGCATGGCGCCGCCGCGCATGACCTTGACGGGAACCTCGTCGTCGATACGGTTCAGGCGCCGGAACCGCCGCTGCGCATCCCACTCGAAGAGAAAGCCCACGCAGGTGGCCAGCAAAATGGCCGAAACGATGCCGACGGCCTCGGTGAAATCGCGGTGAACGCATCCGATCGCGAGCGACAGCACGGCGGCGACCAGCAGCACGCGGATGATCGGATCGCGGAACTTGTCGGCCAGCAGCCGCCACGGCGACTCCTCGCGCGCGGGCGTAAGGATATTGGTACCGTGGAGCCGTCGGCTCTCGGCGACCTCCTCGGGCGAAAGACCGGCAGGATCGAAACGGATCATAGGGGCGACCGAAGTTGCGGGATCAATAGTTTTTCAGCGAGAAGCGCCGCATCGAAGCATCCAGCCGCACGGCGATGAAGAGCATGATCGTGAAAGCGATCAACGACGAACCGCCGTAACTGATATAAGGCAGCGGGATACCCATGACGGGCATCAACCCGATGGTCATGCCGACGTTGACCAGCACGTGGAACAGCAAAATAGAGGCCACGCAATAACAATAGATCCGCCCGAAAGGCTCCTGCTGCAACTCGCCCATGTGCATCAGGCGAAGAATCAACAAACACAACAATACCAAGACGGTCATGGCCCCGACGAAGCCCCAGTCCTCGCCTATGGTGCAGAATATGAAGTCGGTATGCCGCTCGGGCACGAACCCGTACTTGATCTGCGTACCCTGCAGGAAACCCTTGCCCAGCAGGCCGCCCGAACCGATGGCGATCTTCGACTGGTTGACATTGTAGTCGATGCCGCGCGGGTCGCTGATGACGCCCAGGAAGCTGAGGATGCGGTTCTGCTGGTGGGGGCGGAGCACATTCTCGAAGATATAGCCCGTGGTCGACAAAAACAGCAGCACGCCGACGAACAGCCCCATGGGAATGAAGATGTTGCGCAGATTGACGCGATCGGCGTAGATGCCGACGCCGACCAGCGACAGCAGCGTGACCGTCAGCAAGGCTCCATAGAGCGAGAGCACCCCGGGCGCGATGAAGTGCATGACCGTGCACAGCAGAATGGCGGCCAGCGCCAGGGCGGCCATATAGATGATCCGCGACCGCCACATCCCGTTCATCATGGCTTCGGAGCAGGTGCAGAGGACGATCAGCAGGATGAGCAGCACCATGGGCGAAAGCATGAACGACGCGATGAACAACGTGGCGACGAGCACCACGGGGATGCAGAGCCACTTGTTCAGCCCCTCGCGGTAGAGTACGAAAAGGAACGAGCACAGCACGATGCCCGAGCCGGTGTCGTTCTGCAGAATGATGATCATCAACGGCGCGCAGATCACCATGCCCACCTTCAGCAGATCGCGCGGCCGGTTGATCGAAAAGGTGTAGGCGCTCATCACGCGGGCCATGGCCAGAGCGGTGGCGATCTTGACGAACTCGGCGGGCTGCACGCGGAACGACCCGAACTCGAACCACGCCTTGGCGCCGTTGACTTCCTTGCCCAGCACCAAAGCGGCCAGCAGCATGCACAGACCGGCGGCATAGGCCGGGTAGGCCAGCATGTGGTAGAAACGCTTGTCGAGCAGCAGGACGACCAGTGCGGCGACCCACGCCACCCCGATCCAGAGGAGCTGCTTCATGTAGAAGTGCGAGAAAGCGAAGACATTGGCCGTGTTCTCCTTGTACGAAGCCGCCGTGATCGAAACGGCGCCCGCGACGACGATCAGCACATAGAGGAGGATCGTCCACAGATCGACCCGCTCGGAGAGTCCGGTATAGCGATTAGCGGTCATAGAAAGGATAGTGGATGTTCATGTTTTTGACATACTCCAGCAGCTCGGGCCGCTGAATGGTGTCGGTGAGATAGAACTCCTCCAAAAGACTGGCGATCGGCAGGGCGGCCGAAGCGCCGAAACCGCCGTTCTCGACGTAGACCGAAATGGCGATGCGCGGATTGTTGCGCGGAGCGAACGACAGGAACGTGGAGTGGTCTTTGCCGTGGGGGTTTTGGGCCGTACCCGTCTTGCCGCAGACGTCGAGGCCTTCGAGGTAGGCCGAAGTGGAGGTGCCGTCGACATGCACGCCCCGCCACATGCCCTCGACGATCGGCTCGAAATGGCGCGGTTCGACCATGGTGTAATGGCGCTCATAGAAGCGCCGGTCGAGCGAATCGCGACCCTCGATGCGCTTGACGATGTGGGGGATGTAGTAGTAACCGCGATTGGCGACGATGGCCGCCAGATTGGCCAGCTGCAAAGGCGTGCAGCCCAACTCGCCCTGACCGATCGAAAGCGAGAGCACGGTGAGCGAATTCCAGGAGCCGCGATAGCGCCGGTCGTAGAAATCGGCATCGGGGACATAGCCGCTGCCCTCGTCGAGGAAGTCGGAACCGAGCTTGCGGCCGAAACCGAAGCTCTCGACATACTCCTTCCAGGCGGCGAAGCCCTCCCGGACGCCGTCGTACTTGGGATTGTCGAGGATGTCGCGGAAAACGTAGCAGAAATAGGCGTTGCACGACGTGGCTACCGCAAAACGCAGATCGATGGGCGACGCGTGGTAGTGGCATGCCATCTTCATGCGGCCGGCCTGGTAACCCATATGGCAGGCATGCAGATCGGAGGGCCGCAACACCCCCTCCTGCAGCCCGATGAGGCCCTGCACCAGCTTGAACGTCGAACCCGGAGGATACTTGGCCTTGACGGCGCGGTTGAACAGCGGACCGCGCTTGTTGCCCAGCATCTTCATGTAGTTGTTGCCGCGCTCGCGCCCCACCAGCTCGTCGGGATCGTAGGTGGGCGACGACACCATCATGAGGATCTCGCCCGTCGACGGCTCGATCGCCACGGCAGCGCCGACCTTGCCCTCCATAAGCTCCTCGCCCAGCAGCTGCAGGCGGGAGTCGATCGTGCTGACCAGATATTGTCCCGGCTCGGGCAACGAGTCGAAGAAGCCGTCCATGTAGGAACCCTTGATCGCGCCGTGGGTGTCGACCTCCTGGATCGAGACGCCCTTGCGGCCCTTGAGCACCGGTTCGTAGGCCGACTCGACGCCGCTCAAGCCCACGTAGTCGCCGACCTGGTAGTCGGGGTGATATTTCAGGTAGTTGGGCGTAACCTCGCTGACGAAACCCAGCAAGTTGCCGCCCACATGATTGGGATAGCGCCGCACGGTGCGGTAGACCGTGTAGAACCCGCGGAAATTGCACTCGTCGAACCGCAGCTTGTCCTCCTTGGAGATATAGTTGGCCACCACGCGGGGCGCCTGGGGCCGCATGCGGGCATTGGCCAGCTCGCGTTCGAGCCGCTTGCGCGAAAGTCCCAAGACCTCGCACATGCGCAGGGTGTCGAACCCGCGTTTGCCGATCTCGCTGTAGATGACCATCAGGTCGTAGCACTCGCGGCTCTGCACCAGATACTCGCCGTTGCGGTCGAGCACCTCGCCGCGGGGCGGATACTCCACCACATGCCGCAGCACGTTGGCCTTGGCCATCTCCTCGTAGCGGGCATCGTAGAGCTGCAGCCACGCCACGCGTCCGGCCAGGACGACGAAGACGGCGATGACCACGCCCTGCAACACCCTCATGCGGATGTGGCCGGCATACGAGTCGCTCATAGACGGGCGATGATTTTGACGGTGAAGAGCCGGGCCGTCAACCACACGCCGGCCACCGACACGGCGCTGCTGGCGATAACCCGCACCACGGTGCGCAGCACATGATCCCACGAAAGGGACTCCAGCGAAAAGAAGACGATATGATGCAGGACGACCAGGACGATGACATAATTGAGGAAGACTCGATGTCCGAGCCGCTCGGGCGAAGGCACGCCGCCCTCGCGCAGGTCGTCGCGCCGATACAGCACGTTGAGGATCGCCGGCCGCACGAAAGCGATGAACAGCGTGGCGATGGTGTTGATGCCGGCGGCGCCCATCGTCGAATCCATGGTGGCGCCCATAGCCAGACCGGCGACGAGCAGCGCCACGTGCGGAATCTCCAGCGGCAGCAGCACGATGAACGCCACGTAGACCAGCGGATTGAGGTAGATGCTCACCGACACGTTGTCGAACAGAAAGATCTGGAACAGCACCGTGCCCAGAA
>CAMWJM010000016.1 GCA_947174575.1 uncultured Alistipes sp.
GCCGACGACTACCTGAAGCTCTTCCGCAACCTCTATCAATATGCCGACTACTTCAGCGTGAACATCGGCTGCGGCAACCTCCGCGACGAGGAGCAGACCGACATCCGCGAACAGATCCTGCAGATTCTCGATCCGCTGTTCGACTTCCGCCGCGGGCAGAACCACTACCGGCCCGTGATGCTCAAGATTTCGCCCGACATGACCGACGAAATGATCGACACGGTGACCGACATCCTGATCGACACGCCGCTCGACGGCATCGTGGCGACCACCGGCACCCTCGATCGCGAGGGGCTGCACACCGATGCCGCGACCCTCGCCAGGATCGGCATGGGCAACTTGAGCGGCGCGCCCCTCACGCAGCGGGCCATAGCGGTCGTCCGCCGCATCCACACCCGCTCGGGCGGCACCTACCCCATCATCGGCGTAGGCGGCCTGATGAATGCCGACGACGTACGCGCCATGCTGGCGGCGGGCGCCGACTTGGTACAGCTCTACACCGGCCTCGTCTACGAAGGGCCGAAGCTCGTGGGCGACATCTGCCGCGCCCTGGCGGCGGACGCCGAAAAAGAGCATGTCGCGGAGCAACCCGAAGAGGCGACGGATCCGAGCGGAGTATCCGAACAGCCCGCATCGCCGCGGCAAGAGACAGAAGATGCAGCGATCACGGATGCCGACATCGCAGGGCAGACGCCGAGTGCTTCCGCCCCCCTCCGATTCCTCCGATCTTTCGGCCTCGACAGCTGAATAAATTCCTTTGTCATGCGAGCTTCCATCGTTACGATCGGCGACGAAATCCTCATCGGACAGATCGTCGACACCAACTCCGTGTCCATTGCCCGCCACCTCAACGCGGCGGGCATCGTCGTACACGAAAAAATCTCGATCGGCGACGACCGCGAGCAGATCGTCGACACCCTGCGCCGCGCCCTCGCCGCTTCGCAGGCGGTGATCGTCACCGGCGGCCTCGGCCCCACCAAGGACGACATCACCAAAAAGACGCTCGCCGAAATGTTCGGCAGCCGCCTGGTCGAAGACTCCGCCGTCGCCGCCCACGTGCGGCGGATGCTCGAAAGCCGCGGCATAGCGTTCAACGAACTCAACCGCTCGCAGGCCCTCGTGCCGGAGGGCTGCACGGTGTTGTTCAACGCCCACGGCACGGCGCCCGGCATGTGGTTCGAGCAGGAGGGCCGCGTGGTGGTTTCGCTGCCCGGCGTACCCTTCGAAATGGAGCATCTCATGCAGGACGAGGTGATGCCGCGGCTCAAGGCCCGCTTCGCGCTCAAGGGCATCGTCCACCGTACGCTCATCACCTCGGGGCTGGCCGAATCGATGCTGGCCGAGCGCATCGAAGCGTGGGAGACCGCCCTGCCTCCCTACCTCAAGCTGGCCTATTTGCCCAATCCGGGAGCCGTAAGGCTGCGCCTCTCGGCCTATGAAGTGGAGGGCGAAAGCGTCGCGCAGGAGATCGAGCGGCAGTTCGAAAAACTGCGGGCCATCATCCCCGAATACATCGTCGGATTCGAAACGGCCACCGTCCAGGAACTGGTACATAATACATTGATCGAGCGCGGATTGTCCCTCGCCACGGCCGAGAGCTGCACGGGCGGCGTCATCGCCTCGCGCTTCACGGCCATGCCCGGCGCCTCGGCCTACTTCCGGTGCGGCGTGGTGAGCTACAGCAACGAGGCCAAAGCCGACGTTTTAGGCGTCGACCCGGCAACGATCGCGCAATACGGCGCCGTGAGCGAGCAAGTGGCCCGCCAAATGGCCGAGGGCGTGCGCCGCATCGCAGGGGCCGATTGCGCCGTAGCCACCACCGGCATCGCAGGCCCCACGGGCGGCTCGGACGAGAAACCCGTGGGCACGGTGTGGATCGCCGTGGCGACCCCTGCCGGCACGATCGCCGAGCGCAAAGTCTGCGGCACCGACCGCGGGCAGATCATCGACCGCGCCGCTTCCTACGCCATCTCGATGCTGCGGGAAACGCTCCTGCAGAATTCATAATTCATAATTCACAATTCAGAATTGCGGATACTCCCCCGGCTGCAATCCGTCCGGACAGAATCCCGAACAATCGGAGAACTTCGGTAAAATCCGCATTCCGAGAAAATTTCAATTGTGAATTTTGAATTGTGAATTATGAATTTTTTTGCCTTTTCCCGAAAAAACCGTATATTTGCAACCCCGTTTCGTACGGGGCATTAACCACAAAAACCAAACACCATGAAAGTTTGCGAAATCACAGGCAAGGTGGCGATCGTGGGCAACAACGTCTCCCACTCGCACCACAAGACCAAGCGCAAATTCAGTCCCAATCTGAAGACCAAGCGTTTCTGGTCGGAGCAGGAGGGCCGCTGGATCACGCTCAAAGTAACGGCCGCCGGCATGAAAACCATCAACAAGAAGGGGTTGGAAGTAGCCCTGCGCGAGGCCGCAGCACCTAAAAACGTTTACTAAAAATTCTCGTCCACATGGCAAAGAAAGGAAATCGCGTTCAGGTCATCCTCGAATGTACCGAGCAGAAAGAGAGCGGTGTCGCAGGCATGTCCCGTTACATCACCACCAAGAACAAGAAGAACACCCCCGACCGTCTGGAGCGCAAGAAGTACAACCCGTTCCTCAAGCGCGTCACCGTTCACCGTGAAATCAAATAGTTTTAGAGCACCATGGCAAAGAAAGTAGTCGCAACACTGAAAACCGGCACGGGTAAGAACTTCACCAAGTGCATCAAGATGGTCAAGTCGGAGAAAACCGGCGCCTACATGTTCAAGGAGGGTATCGTACCCAACGAACAGGTGAAAGAATTCTTCGCAGACGAGAAGAAGTAGTATTTTAAGAGTCCGACTCTTAAATACAAAGGGCATCCCGAAAAGGATGCCCTTTGTGTTTATACTTCGGACTCGAACCGAATACTTTATACTGCCGGCGCTTCCGAATCCGGGCCGCACCGACATTCGGCCATATCGGCAGTCGAATCCGCCGAACCGCCGACAACTCTCCGACCGTGTTTCTTTCAGAATTTGTGTACGGCCCGCACGAGGAAGCGGTTGTTCTTGGGAATCTCCTCCACATAGGGCGGTTCGGTCTCCATGGAGGTCGTCAGGGCCTGCCGGTCGTCCTTCTCGGTCGAGGAGAAATAGTCGACCAGCCGATCCATACGCTTGCCGCCGTGCTCGCGGAGCATGTCGTTGAAGCGGTTGCGCGCCTTGCGGTCGCTGTGCATCCGGTTGCCGCCGTGATACCCGTTGGCCAAGGCCAGCAGTTCGTTGATCGCGGGCAGATACCACCCCTCACCCTTGTCGCGGCACCACTCGAATGCCGGGAAATCGACCCACGACAAACCATTCGCCGCAATATAGCGCTCGACCGTCTCCATGTTCCGCTGTCCGTCGCTCATATCCTCGGCACCGATCGTCCGCAAATCGGGTTTGCGGAAAAGGCTCCAGGCCAGCATCGCTTCATCGAGCGAGACGATCAACCCGCGATGCCCGTCGTCCTCGACATAACACACCACACCCCTTATGCCGCCGCGATCGTAGTAGTCGCCCACGGCATAGCGCCAGACCGCAGGATCGGGCGTTTCAGGCACAGCGGCAACCACAGGAGCGGGCGTCTCGACACCAGAAACGACCGGTGCAGTCGCTGTTTCCGGGCCGACAGCCGCAGGCCGTTCCGCCTCGGGCCGGGCGAAAACATCTTCTTCGCCGTTGGCATAGCGGATCGCAGCAATATCGCTCGCAGGCAACACATAAGTCGGGCCGTCGGGGTTCGAAAAACGCTTGTAGCGCACCTCCGCGGGCGACACCTCCGTCACCCGGGCCTCGATGCGCGAAGAATCGCGCTTGACGATCAGATCCTGCGCGGCCGCCGGCAGAGCGCAGCAGACCGTCGCCAGGAGGAAAAGAAGTCTCTTTTTCATCTTCGGACAAAACATAACCCTACAAAGGTAACGTTTTTTCGGGGATTCTGTTTATCTTTGGCTTCGCTTTAGACACTTCAATACTTTTATGGCATTTTTCGATATTTTCAAGAAGAAAACCGACGCGGCAACCCCCGCGCAGGCCGATCCCGACACCCAGCGCACGCAGCAGCAGGAGTTGAGCGCCGGGCTGGAGAAGACCAAGACGGGTCTTTTCGCCAAACTGTCGCGCGCCGTGGCCGGCCGTTCGACGATCGACGCCGACCTGCTCGACGAGCTGGAGGAGGTGTTGATCACCTCCGACGTGGGCATCGACACGACCGTGAAGATCATCCGCCGCATCGAGGAGCGCGCAGCGCGCGACAAATACATGAACGCCTCGGAGCTGCAGCGCATCCTGCGCGAGGAGATCGCCGCACTGCTCGAACAGGCCCACGGCTCGGCCGAGCACTTCGGACTCGACGCCCGGCCCGGCGAACCCTACGTGGTGATGGTCGTGGGCGTCAACGGCGCCGGCAAGACCACCACCATCGGCAAGCTCGCCGCACAACTCGTCAAGGCGGGCCGCAAGGTGTGGATCGGCGCGGCCGACACGTTCCGCGCCGCCGCGATCGACCAGCTCAAGGTGTGGGCCGACCGCGCCGGAGCCACGTTGATCCGCCAGGAGATGGGTTCCGATCCCGCGTCGGTGGCCTACGACACGCTTACCTCGGCCAAGGCCAACGGCGCCGACGTGGTGTTGATCGACACGGCGGGCCGCCTGCACAACAAGGTAGGGTTGATGAACGAGCTGACCAAAATCCGCAACGTCATGGCCAAGGTCATGCCCGACGCGCCGCACGAAGTGATGCTGGTGCTCGACGGCTCGACGGGCCAAAACGCTTTCGAGCAGGCCCGGCAGTTCACCCAGGCCACGCAGGTCACCTCGCTGGCGATCACCAAGCTCGACGGTACGGCCAAGGGCGGCGTGGTGATCGGCATCAGCGACCGCTTCGACATCCCGGTGCGCTACATCGGCATCGGCGAAGGCGTCGACGACCTGCGCATCTTCGACCGCAAAGAGTTCGTCGACGCCCTGTTCGGCAAGGAGGACGACCGCCCCGAAGCATGAAAAAGATCAATGTCATCACCCTCGGCTGCTCGAAAAACACGGTCGACAGCGAGCACCTCATGGCGCGACTGGCCGCGGCGGGCTACGAAGTGCTCTTCGACAGCGACCGCACCGACGCCAAGACCGTAGTCATCAATACCTGCGGGTTCATCGGCGACGCCAAGCAGGAATCCATAGAGATGATCCTGCGCGCCGCCGAGGCCAAGAAAGCCGGGAAAATCGAGCGGCTCTTCGTCATCGGCTGCCTTTCGGAACGCTATGCCGACGAGTTGCGCGCCGAGATTCCCGAAGTCGACGAATACTTCGGCGCCCGCACTTGGGACGGCATCGTACGCGCCCTGGGTGCCTCGAACGACTCCGCGCTGACCACCGAGCGCCAACTCACCACGCCGCGCCACTACGCCTACCTGAAGATTTCGGAGGGCTGCAACTGGAAATGCGGCTACTGCGCCATTCCGCTCATCCGCGGGCCGCATGTCTCGGTGCCCATGGAGGTGCTGGAGGAGGAGGCCCGCAAGCTCGCGGCGCAGGGCGTGCGCGAATTGATCGTCATCGCCCAGGATACGACCTACTACGGCATCGACCTCTACGGCCGCCGCATGCTCTCCGAGTTGCTGCGGCGCCTGTGCCGCATCGAGGGCATCGAGTGGATCCGGCTCCACTACGCCTACCCCGCCGGGTTCCCCGACGAAGCGATCGCGACGATGGCCGCCGAGCCGAAAATCTGCAAATACCTCGACATCCCCTTCCAGCACATCGCCGACCGCCAGCTCGCGGCCATGCTGCGCCGCCACACCAAAGCCGAAGCGCTGGAGTTGATCGGCAAGTTGCGGCGGGCGATCCCCGATCTGGCGCTGCGCACGACCCTGCTGGTGGGCTATCCGGGCGAAAGCGATGCCGACTTCGCCGAGCTGGAGGCTTTCGTGCGCGAAGTGCGCTTCGAGCGTCTGGGCGTCTTCGCCTACTCCGAGGAGGAGGGCACCCACTCGGCGCTGCATCTGCGCGACGACGTGCCCGACGCCGTGAAGCAGGAGCGCGTGGAGCGGATCATGCAGATTCAGAACGAAATATCCTTGGAGAACAACCGCCGCCGCGTGGGCCGCACCGAGCGCACGATCGTCGATTCGCGGCAGGGCGATTTCTATGTGGGCCGCACGCAATACGACTCGCCCGAGGTGGATCAGGAGGTATTGATCCCCGCCGCGGGCCGACGGCTGCAAAGCGGTCGTTTCTACGACATCCGCATCACCTCGGCGTCGGACTACGACCTCTACGGCGAGGTCGCGGGAAAATAAAATTTGCGTATTCCCGTTCTTTTTCGTACCTTTGAAAGGGAAACGGAAATTCTTACCGCAAGTCATGACCGACAAAAGCGTGATAGGAAATATCGAGACCCGGGTACGGCAGCTCATCGAAGAGCACCGTCGGCTGAAGCGGGCCTGCGCCGAACTCACGGTCCAGCGCGACGCCCTGCTCGACGAGAAGCGCACGTTCGAAGCCCGCATCCGCGAACTCGATGCCCAGGTGGCACGCATGCAACTGGTCGAAGGGCTGGCGGGCGGAAGCCGCGACCGGGACAAAGCGCGGGCACGCGTCAACCGTCTTATGCGGGAGGTGGACAAGTGCATCGCCCTGCTCGAACGACCGGAAGAGCGGCCGGAAGACACGTCGGCGACGACTCCGGAGAAAAGCTCTTCGGCAGTCGACTCTCCGGCTTTCGTTTCCCCGGAACCGGACGCCGAAACGCCCGAGCACGAAGAAAGGTAAGACCGATGGCCAAGCAAGCGATCACGTTGAAGATAGCCGGCAAGAGCTACCCGCTCAACATCGAGAGCGGGAAAGAGGAGGCGTATCGCCTGGCCGAGCGCGAGGTGAACAACTACCTGGCCCTCATCAAGCAGCAGAACATCCGCAACTGGAACGAGCAGGATTATCTGTCGATGACGGCCCTCAAGTTCGCCATAGCCAACGTGGCGGCCCGCTTGAGCCGCGAACCGGATGCGGACGATCTGGGGAGGCTGGAGCTGCTCGACCGGCAGCTCGACGATTACCTCAACGCACCGGAGGGATAACGCCCCTCTCAAGCGGCGGTCTCGGAAACCCGGTGCAGCGAGACGATGCTGTTGACTGTCGAAAACGTTCATTGGCAGGTTTCCTCGCCTCGGCAAAGCCCGAATCGATTCGGCTCTGCGGACGGCTGTCGAAAATTGCTGCTACGTGCCGGTTTTTCGCTAACGTTCTTTTACATATCGAAATCTACCCGCATAGGTTCCTTGGAGTTTTGCGAAACTGAACACTTCTTACATCGGAGCAACTCGGGGCGCTTCAAAACCAGGCCTTGACCCCGCAAGGGGTGCATGCTGCGGCGTGCCGTTGGAAGGTTGCGATGGCCGGAGACTCCATACCTGACTGATCTTGCAGATTCGTCAAACGAACGCAGGGAACCGTGCGGTTTTTTTATGAATTTTAAAAACACCCAATAATTAAAAGACGACTGAATCTATGAATATCACCGTTATCTGGGCCTGCATTTCCGCCGTGACGGCCGTCGCGCTCTATGCCGCGGCGACCAATCTGGTGGCCCGCACCTCGATCCGCAAGCGACGCGAGACGGCCCTCAAGGAGGCCGAAGCCGAAGGCGAAATGCTCAAGAAGGAGAAGATTCTCCAGGCCAAAGAGAAGTTCATGCAGCTCAAGAGCGAGCACGACCGTCAGGTCAACGAACGCAACCAGAAGATCGCCCAGAGCGAACAGCGCGCCCGGCAGATCGAGCAGAACCTGCAGAACCAGCAGCGCGATCTGGACAACAAGATCCGCGAGAACGACCGGCTGAAAGAGCAGGTGCAGAACCAGCTGCAGATTCTGGAACACAAGAAGGAGGAGATCGACCAGATGAGGCGCGAGCAGAACGTGCGTCTGGAGCAGATCTCGGGCATGAGCACCGAGGAGGCCAAGAACATCCTGATCGAGAACATGAAGGCCGAGGCGAAGACCGAAGCCGCCGCCTACATCAACGAGACGATCGAGGAGGCCAAGATGACCGCCTCGAAAGAGGCCAAGCGCATCATCGTGGCGTCGATCCAGCGCGTGGCGACCGAGACGGCGATCGAGAACGCCGTGACGGTGTTCAACATCGAGAGCGACGAGGTCAAGGGCCGCATCATCGGCCGCGAGGGCCGCAACATCCGCGCTCTGGAGGCTGCCACGGGCATCGAGATCATCGTCGACGACACGCCCGAGGCGATCATCCTCTCGGGCTTCGATCCCGTGCGCCGCGAGATCGCGCGTCTGTCGCTCCACCAGCTCGTGACCGACGGCCGCATCCACCCCGCCCGCATCGAGGAGGTGGTGGCCAAAGTCCGCAAGCAGATCGAGGAGGAGATCGTCGAGGTGGGCAAGCGCACGACGATCGACCTGGGCATCCACGGCCTGCATCCCGAGCTGATCCGCATGATCGGCAAGATGAAATACCGCTCGTCCTACGGTCAGAACCTGCTGCAGCACGCCCGCGAAACGGCCAATCTGGCCGGCATCATGGCCTCGGAGCTGGGGCTGAATCCCAAGATCGCGCGCCGCGCAGGTCTGTTGCACGACATCGGCAAGGTGCCCGACGACGAACCGGAACTGCCGCACGCTATCATCGGCATGAAGCTGGCCGAGAAATACAAGGAGAAACCCGAAGTATGCAACGCGATCGGCGCCCACCACGACGAGGTGGAGATGTCGTCGCTCATCGCCCCGATCATCCAGGTGTGCGACGCCATATCGGGTGCCCGTCCCGGCGCGCGCCGCGAGGTGGTCGAGAGCTACATCAAGCGTCTGAAGGAGATGGAGGACATCGCCCTGTCGTATCCCGGCGTGGTGAAGACCTACGCCATACAGGCGGGTCGCGAGCTGCGCGTGATCGTGGGGGCCGACAAGCTGACCGACCAGGAGTCGGAAAGCCTCTCGCACGATATAGCCAAGAAGATTCAGGACGAAATGACCTATCCCGGTCAGGTGAAGATCACCGTGATCCGCGAAACCCGGGCGGTGTCGTACGCGAAATAAGACTCGAAAATTCCCCGGTCATCGCACCCGACACTCCCGAAAGCTACGGGTATCGGTTCGATTGTCCGACATTTCTCATCGCAAAGTCCGCCTTTCGGGGCGGACTTTCCATTCATCTCCTGCTCTCCCACGCGGCGCAGCCGATGAACCTATAAGCAATTTTTTGCCCCATGAATGCCGAGTTACACACTTACATCGAACACGAAATCCTGCCCCGCTACGAGGCGTTCGACGCGGCGCACCGCACGGATCATGTCCGCACGGTCATCGCACAGAGCCTGATGCTCGCCGCGCACTACGAAGTCGACATCGACATGGTTTACACCGTCGCCGCCTACCACGACCTGGGACTGGCCGACGGACGCGAACGCCACCACATCCGCTCCGGCGAACTCCTCGCCGCCGATCCGACGCTGCGCCGCTGGTTCGCGGACGAGCAGATCGCCGCGATGCGCGACGCCGTGGAGGATCATCGCGCCTCGTCCGACCGCGAACCCCGCACGATCTACGGACGCATCGTCGCCGAGGCGGATCGCTGCATCGACGTCGACACGGTACTGCGGCGCACCGTCCAATATGGTCTGGAGCATCATCCCGCCCTCGACCGCGAGGGGCAATATGCCCGCTGCTGCGACCACCTCCGAAAGAAATATGCCGACGGCGGCTATCTGCGGCTGTGGATTCCCCATTCGGACAATGCCCGGCGACTCGAAGAGCTGCGGGCCTTCATTCGGAACGACGATGCGCTCCGCCGCCGCTTCGACGAAATCTATGCGCAGGAAACCGGCCGCTAAAACGAGCTGCCGGCATAGAAACCCGCTGCGAAATCCCACTTTCCGGACAGAGGCTCCGTGCCAAAACGAATCGCCCCTTTGCTAAAACGTTTTAAATCGCTTTGACAGGAAAATATTGCATGTACTGCACACGCTGGAAAAGCGAATTGCCCGGATTGCCGTAGTTCATCTTCCCGCGGAAATCGTCGGGCGCGGCGAACCCGTGACGTGCCGCCCATTCGTCGACGAAACGGTCGATCGCCGCGATCGCCCCGTAACCGTGCAGGTGGATCGCCGTGCACACCTGCACCGCCCGTGCACCGCACAGCAATGCCTTGACGGCCGCCGGGCCGTCGTGCACGCCCGTCGAGACGGCCAAATCCAGTTCGGGAACGGCCGACGAGCAGAGCGCCGCCGTGCGCAGCACGTTGCGCAGCTCCGACGGCATGCTAAACGGATCGCTGGAGACGAACGTCATGCGCTCGATGTCGATGTCGGGTTCGAAAAAGCGGTTGAACATCACCGCGCCCCGGGCGCCGCATTCGCACAAGGCCCGGGCCATGGCCAAGACATTGGTCAGCCGCAGGGGCAGTTTCACCGAAACAGGAATCCCGACCGTCTCGACCACTCGCCGCACGACGGCTGCGTAGTCGCACTCGATCTGCTGCGCCGAACGGCTCGAATCGGCGGATTGGAAAAAGATGTTCAGCTCCAAGGCCGAAGCTCCGGCGTCGGCCATCGCCCCGGCATAATCGATCCACCCCTCGCCGGCCGAGACACAGTTGATGCTGGCGATGACGGGGATGCCGATCTCCCGCCCTGCGGCGATGAGACCGAGAAACTCGTGTTTGTAGGCATCGCCGAGGTAGCGTTCGAGGTACTCGCCCGAATCGCCCATCCCCTGCGGGCGGAAATCGCAGGCCGCGGCTCGGTGCAGCACCTGCTCCTCGAAAATGGATTTCAACACCACGGCGCCGGCCCCGTGTGCGGCGCAGCGGGCGATGTTGTCGCGCGTGGCGGTATAGGGCGAACTGGCGACGATGACGGGCGAGGACAACTCCAAGCCCAGATAATGCGTTTTCATAGACCGAACGAATAGCTATCGCTCGGTCGGCTGCGATTATTATGCCGAAAAAACGCGACCGTTTTTTGTTCCGGCAAAAAGCAACGTGAAAACGCATGAGCAGAGCCACCGCAGCCC
>CAMWJM010000017.1 GCA_947174575.1 uncultured Alistipes sp.
TCCGCTACGCCCTGACCATCGACGCCGACGGCCAGCACTACGCCGACGACATCCCCGTCTTTCTGGAGCATGCCGAGCGGCATCCCGGCACGCTGCTCATAGGCGCGCGCAACCTCGCGGCCGACAACATGCCCTCGAAGAACACGTTCGCCAACCGCTTTTCGAATTTCTGGTTCGCCGTGGAGACGGGCATCCGCCTCGCCGACACCCAGTCGGGCTTCCGGCTCTATCCGCTGGCCCCGCTCCGGGGCATCCGGCTGCTGACGTCGCGCTACGAATTCGAGGTCGAGATCATCGTCCGGGCCGCATGGCGGGGCGTGCGGGTGGAGAACGTGCCGATCCGGGTCTATTATGCGCCGCCCGACGAGCGGGTGTCGCACTTCCGGCCGCTCAAGGATTTCACGCGCATCAGCATCCTCAACACGTTTTTAGTGCTGGCGGCGTTGCTGTATTACTACCCCTGGCGGTTTCTGCGTTCGCTGACCCGCGAAAATATCCGCGCGTTCGTGCGCGGTCATATCGCCCGTTCGGGCGAAAGTCCGTGCCGGATCGCGGCGGCCGTGGGACTGGGCGTGGGCTGCGGCATCCTGCCCATATGGGGCTACCAGCTTGTCGTCGCGCTCGTGGCGGCCCATCTGCTGCGGCTCGACAAGGTCGTGGCGGCGGTCTGCTCGAACGTGAGCATCCCGCCCATGATCCCTTTCATCCTCTACGGGAGCCTGCGGATCGGCGCCTGGCTGTGGGGCGCGGAATGCTCGCTGAACCTGCACGACATTTCGTTCGCCGCGGCGGGCGAAATGCTGGGGCAATATGTCGTGGGCAGCGTGTTTTTGGCTTCGGTATGCGGATTCATCGCATGGGGCGTTTGCTGGGCCGTACTCTCTTTGTTGAAACGATCGTCGCGCCATGAATAACTGTTTCGTCAGACTCTACGACTGGTTTCGCGGCCACCGGCGGCTGCTCTATCTGCTGCTGGTCGTGTGGCTCGCGGGGTCGGGGCTGCTGGCCTCGCGGATGCGCTTCGTGGAGGACATCACCAACTTCTTCTCCGACGACGAGTCGGGGCAGAAGCAGGCGCTCGTCTTCAAGAACCTGCGGCTCAAAGACCGCATGGTCGTTCTGCTCGAAGACGACGACCCCGACCGCATGATCGAGGCCGCCGGGCAGGTCGTCGAAGCCCTTGCGCCGCTGGTCGACGAGGGGCTGCTGCTCCGCGTCATGGAGGGGGTCGATGCCTCGACCGTGGATCGGAGCGCCGCATTCATATACGATTATCTGCCCTCTTTTCTGACCGATGCGGACTATGCGCGCATCGAAGCCTCGCTCGACGAGGGGTCGGTGCGGCAGGCCGTGCGCCGCTGTTTCGAGGTGATGACCTCGCCGTCGGGCCTTTTCGCCGGCGAAATCTGCCTGCGCGACCCGCTGGGGCTGGGTACTCCGCTGCTCGCGGGGCTGTCGCGCTTCGGCGGGCAGGCCGACTACGAACTCTATGCGGATCATGTTTTCGCGAAGGATTTTTCGGCCTTGTTCCTCTTCGCCGATCCGGCCAACGGGATGGGCAGCACCGGGGCGAACGACGAGTTGATCCGCCGCATGGAGCAGGCTTTGGCGGAGGTCTCGGCGCGAACCGGCGTCGCGGCGAGCTACTTCGGCGGCTCGGCCGTCGCGGTCTACAACGCCCGGCAGATCAAGCGCGACACGACGATCACCCTGACCGTAGCGCTCGTGTTGGTGGTGCTGGTCATCACCCTGTCGCTCCGCGATCGGGGCGCAGTGGTGCTGATCGTGGTGCCGGTGGTGTTCGGGGCCTTGTTCGCCCTGGCGGCGATCTATCTGCTCCAGGGACGGATTTCGTCGATCGCCATCGGAGCCGGAGCTGCCGTGTTCGGCATCGCGTTGAGCTATTCGATCCATGTCGTGTCGCACCGCACGCACGCCGACGACCCGCGGCAGGTGATCGCCGAACTGGCCTATCCCATGACGGTGGGCAGCTTCACGACGATCGGCGCTTTCGTGGCGCTGCTCTTCACCCACTCCCGCCTGCTGCAGGATTTCGGGGCTTTCGCCTCGCTGACCTTGATCGGCACGACGCTTTTCTGCCTGATTTTCCTGCCTCACTTCCTGTCGCGGGGGACGCACCGGCCCGGCCGGATGCTGCGCCTGGTCGACCGGATCAACGGCTATGCCTACGAACGCAACCGGTGGCTCGTGGGCGGCATCGCGGTCGTGACGATCGGATGCGCCTTTTTCTACGACGACGTGCGTTTCGACAGCGACCTGCACCGCCTCAATTTCGAGCCGAAGCACATCGCCGATGCCGAGCGCAAGTTGGAGCGGCTGACCGGCAGCAGCGACGCACGGGTCTTTCTGGTCACCTCGGCCGGGAGTGCCGAGCAGACCGAACAGGCCTATGGGCAGCTGGCTGCGCAGCTCGCAGCGCTGGAGCGAGAGGGGCGGATCCTCTCCAGCATCACGATCGGCGATTATTTCGTCGCACCCGCCGAGCAGCAGCGGCGCATCGAGCGATGGAACGCGTTCTGGCAGGATCGCCGCGATGCCCTCGTGGCGCGCATCGACCGGGCTGCGGCCGACGCCGGATTCAGCGAGGGGGCGTTCGACGCATTTACCGATCTTTTATCTCGGGAGTATACGGTTTGCGGCTATTCCCACGAAGAGTTGGCCGACGTCCCTCTGTTTTCCGACTGGATCGACACGGCCGATTCGTCGTTCCTGCTGGTGTCGCAAATCGAACTGCGGGAGGAGCAAAAACCGCTCGTCTATGCCTCTCTGGAGCGGTGCGACGACACGGCGATCGTCGACCGCGGCTACTACTCCTCGCGCATGGTGGACGATATCAACGAGGACTTCTACTTCATCCTTTTCGTCTCGTCGCTGCTGGTCTTCGGCGCTCTGCTCCTCTCCTACGGGCGCATCGAGCTGGCGTTGCTGTCGCTGCTGCCGATGCTGGTGAGCTGGGTCATCATCCTGGGGTGCATGGCGCTGCTGGACATTCCGTTCAACATCGTGAACATCATCCTTTCGACCTTCATTTTCGGCATCGGCGACGACTTCAGCATCTTCATCATGGACGGTCTGCTGTGCGAGTACGGCGAGGGTCGCCGGCTCTTCAATGCGCACAAGACCGCGATCTTCTTCTCGGCGTTCACCACCATTGCCGGATTGGGCGCCCTGATCTTCGCCGGACACCCTGCGCTGAAATCCATAGCCCTCATCTCGGTGCTCGGGTTAGGGGTGGTGATTCTGGTCTCCTATACGCTGCAACCCGTTCTGTTCTGCTGTTTCGTCTCCGGCCCGGCCCGCCGGGGCGACTTCCCCTATGCTTTGCGGGACTTGGTGCGCACGCTTTATGCGTTCGTCTATTTCCTGCTCGGGTGTGTGGCGGCGCAAGCGTTCATCGTGGTGAGTCTGCTCGTTCCGGTGCGTCGCGAGCGGAAGCAGCTGTGGCTGCACCGGTGCGTCTGCGCATTCGCGCGTTTCTTCCTGCAGACGATCCCGGCGACCCGCGTCGAGCGGCCGAACGACGCGCAGGAGCGGTTCGACAGACCGGCAGTCATTCTGGCCAACCACCAGTCGTTCATCGACATCCTGCTGCTGCTCGCCGCGACGCCGAAAATCGTGATGGTCACCAACGGCTGGGTGTGGCGTTCGCCGTTCTTCGGCCCGATCGTCCGCTATTTCGGCTGTTTCCGCACCGACGACGGCTACGAAACGGCGGTCGATCGGCTGCGCGACAAGGTGGCGGCCGGATATTCGGTCGTCGTTTTTCCCGAGGGCACCCGCTCGGCCGACCGCTCGATCGGACGGTTCCATAAGGGTGCGTTCTATCTGGCCGAGCAGCTGCGGCTGGACATCGTGCCGATCGTGATCTACGGCGCCGGCATGGTGTCGTCCAAGCGGCAGGGGTTCTACATCAAGCCGGGGCGCGTCGTCGCCCGGATTTTTCCGCGCACGGCCTGCGGCGACGCCCGGTTCGGCCCGACGATCCGCGAGCAGGCGAAAGCGTGGAGGAGTTGGTACCGGACGCAATACGCCGCGTTGTGCGACCGCTACGACCGGGCCGACAACCCCTATTTCCGCGATGCGCTCCGCAAAAACTACCTCTACAAAGGCCCGCTGGTCGCGGCGCAGGTCTATCGGGAAGCCCGGCGCGAACGCTATTACGAGGCGTGGGATCGGGCCGTGCCGCGCTCGGGGATCGTGACGGAGATCGGATGCGGATACGGAGCGCGGACATTGATGTTGGGCATGCTCTCCCGCAGCCGCACGATGATCGGGCTGGATCGCGCCGAGGAGCGGCTCCGTCTGGCCGAGCATTGTTTTCTCAAGGGGGCGAACATCTCGTTCGCGCACTTGTGCGAGGAGGCCTTGCCCGAGTCGGACGCCTTCCTGCTGCACGCTTTCTGTCCGGAGCTGCTCGAATGCTGCCTGGAGCGCCTGCGGCCCGACGGTATCGTAGTGCTCGACGGCGTGCAGCCGGGCGAAGTCGCCGAGTTCGCAGCTCGGCACCGGCTCGAAGTGCGGACGACGGAGGAGGGATTGATTTCGATACGACACGCCTAATAATGGAACACTACGACGCAATCATTATCGGCAGCGGCCTGGGCGGCCTGGCCTGCGGAGCGACTTTGAGCCGCGAGGGGATGAAAGTTTGCGTGCTGGAGCGACATGGGGTACTCGGAGGGTGCCTCCAGTCGTTTCGGCGGCAGGGCCGCATGCTCGACACGGGCATGCACTATGTCGGGAGCATGGCGCCGGGACAGATTCTGCACCAGTATTTCAAGTACTACGGCATCGCCGACCGCCTGCAGCTCGATCGGCTCGATCCCGAGGCCTACGACGTGATCCGCTTCGGCGAGGAGCGATACGTCTATGCCTGCGGCTACGACCGGTTCGCCGAGCGATTGGCCGAGCGATTCCCCGCCGAACGAGCCGGCATCGAGGCTTATTGCGACTTGCTGCAGCGGGTCGGGACGACGATCTCTCCGGAACTGCTTCGCGCGGGGCGTCTTTCGGCCGACGGCAGCGAGTATATGGGCTTGTCGGTATTCGAATCCATCGCCGAATGTACCCGCAATCCGGAGTTGCGGCGCGTGCTGGCGGGTACGACGGGGCTGCACAGCCGCGACCGCGCACGCACGTCGTTCTATGAACACGCCATGATCCAGCACTCCTATATCGAGAGTGCCTGGCGCTTCGTGGGAGGAACGCAGCACGTGGCCGATGCGTTGGTCGAGGCGATCCGCCGCCACGGAGGCGAAGTGCGGTCCGGTATGGAGGTCACCCGTCTGGGCCTCGATGGCCGGAAAATAGGCTATGTCGAGGTGAACGGCACCGACCGGCTGGCGGGGCGCTATGTTGTTTCGGCCATACATCCGGCCGCGACCTTCGCATTGCTGGACGACCCGAATGCGATCCGCCCCGCGTTCTTCCGCCATGTCCGCACGCTCGGCAATTCGTGCGGGATTTTCACGACTTACCTTTTGATGAAGCCGGGGAGCTGCCCCTATGTCGGCAGCAACTATTATCTGCATGCCGACGAGTCCGACGGATGGACGATGCGGGTGGACTATCGGGGATGCAACCTGCCGGTGGTGCTGGTGTGCATGCAGCCCGATCCGACCCGCAACTATGCCGAGGCCCTGTCGTTGCTCGTGCCGATGCCGTCGGACGAGTGGCAGCCGTGGGCCGGCACGACTCTCGGGCACCGCGGCGCGGACTACGCCGCCTGGAAAGAGCGTTATGCGCAGACGTCGATCGATTTCGTCGCGCGGTATTTCCCGGCGATCCGTTCGCAGATCGAGGCGGTGTACACCGCCTCGCCGCTCACCTACCGCCATTATACCGCCACGCCCGACGGCTCGGCCTACGGCATCGTGAAGGACTGCCGCAATTCGCTGTCGACGCATCTGTCTGTGCGCACGCGGATCGAAAACCTGCTCCTCACCGGGCAGAACATCAATGTCCACGGCGCCTTGGGCGTGTGCGTCAGCGCGGCGGCCACGTGCAGCGCCCTGGTGGGCGAGGAGTATCTCACCAAAAAGATCGGCTATGAATAGAGGTCTGAAATTCGGATGTCTGGTGCCGGCAGCTCTGCTGGCGGCAGGGCTGCTCGGTCTGGCGGGCTGGATCGGAATAGCGGTCGCGACGTCCGACCCGAAGCGCCCGGAGCTGGCGGTGCAGCCGGCCGATTATCGGCTCTCGGTCGCTGCGGATTCGGTGCGCCGCTGCCGCGATCATGTGCTGCTGCGCAACCCCTACGGCGTGTGGGAGGCCCGCATTTCGGGGCCGGCCGAGGAGCGGGGTGCGGCTATGGGGGCCATGGGGCGCGATCTGCTCCGGTTCCAGGAGGAGGTGTTCGTCCGGCAAATTCGGCAGCTCGTCCCCTCGGAGCGCTACCTGCGCTTGCTGGGCAAGCTCACTCTTTTTTTCAACCGGCGGCTGGCCGACTACATTCCGGAGGAGTACCGGCGGGAGATCGCGGCGATGTCCGAATTCTGCAGCCGCGATTTCGACGAATTCGGCTCGCCCTATGTCCGCCAGCTGAACTATCATGCCGCCCACGACATCGGCCACGCCATGCAGAAATACATGCTGGTCGGCTGCAGCGCTTTCGCTGTGCGGAACGGGCGCAGCGCCGATTCGACGCTACTCGTAGGCCGCAATTTCGATTTCTATGTCGGCGATGATTTCACCCGGAACAAGCTGGTGAGTTTCGTCGCGCCCGATCGGGGCTATCGCTATGCGTCGGTCGGCTGGCCCGGCATGATCGGGGTGCTGTCGGGGATGAACGAACGGGGCCTGACCGTGACGCTCAATGCCGCCGAAGGCCCGATTCCCACCTCGTCGGCCATGCCCGTTTCGCTGCTGGCCCGGCATATGCTCCAATATGCGGCGACCCTCGACGAAGCTCGGGCCATAGCCGACACCTGCCGGACGTTCGTCTCCGAGTCGTTTCTGGTGACGGCGGCCTGCGGGCGCGAGGCCGCCGTGATCGAGAAGACTCCCGAGCGGCAGGCGCTTTTCGTGCCCGAGGACGACATGTTGCTCTGCACCAACCACTACCAGTCGGCCGCGTTCGCCGACGATCCGGTCAATCGGGCGAATATCGCCGACTCCGACAGCGAATACCGCCGGCTCCGCCTCGCCGAGTTGCTCGCCGGGCGGGCGCCTCTCGATCCGGTGGGGGCCGTCGAGGTGTTGCGCGACCGCCGGGGGTTGGGCGGCCGCGACATCGGGCTGACCAACGAAAAGTCGATCGACCAATGTCTGGCCCACCATTCGGTCGTCTTTCAGCCCGAACACGGGTTGATGTGGGTTTCGACCGGGCCGTGGCAGGCGGGCGCCTATCTGTGCTACGACCTGAAGCGGATATTCGGCGGCGGCGACCCGACGCCGGCAGGGTTTGCCGATACCGCGCGCACGATCGCGGCGGATTCGGAGTTCCTGCAGCGCGACTACCTCCGGGTGTGCGACTACCGGCGGCGTGCGGCCGTAGTGCGGCAAGCCCTCGCAAGCGGGGAGGAACTCGCTGCGGGATATGCGGACAGTCTGGTTGCGGCGAATCCCGAATATTTCGAATCCCATGCCCTGCAGGGGGACTATTTCTATGAGCAGAAAGATTACGGCCGGGCTATCCGGTCTTGGTGGCAAGCGCTCGATCGCGAAATTCCCCGGCGCGGGCAACGCGAAGAACTCGAACGGAAAATCACACGCTATGATAAGAAACAATGAGCTGCACAGATGTTCCCCGGCAGAGATCGAGGCTTTTCAGGAAGCCCGCCTGCAGGAGGAGCTGCGCTATCTTCAGCAACATTCGCACTTCTATCGCTCGATGTTCGAGCAGCAGCATATCGACATCGCCTCGATCCGGCGTCTCGAAGATCTGCAGCGCCTGCCCGTCACGACAAAGCACGATTTGCAGGCCCACAATGCCGATTTCCTGTGCGTACCGCGCGAAGAGATCGTCGATTATGTCACCACCTCCGGCACGTCGGGCGATCCGGTGACTTTCGCGCTCACCTCGGGCGATCTGGATCGACTGGCCTACAACGAGGCCAGCTCGTTCGCGCTGGCGGGATGCCGGCCCGGCGACGTGCTGCAGTTGATGACGACCATCGACCGCCGCTTCATGGCCGGACTGGCCTACTTCTTGGGGGCCAGGGAGTTGGGCTGCGGCGTGATCCGCGTGGGCAACGGCATTCCCGAGCTGCAGTGGGACACCATTCGGCGCGTGCAGCCGACGACCTGCATCGTCGTGCCGTCGTTCCTGCTGAAGTTGGTGGACTACGCCGAAGCCAACGGCATCGACTATGCGGGCAGTTCGTTGCGCCGGGCGATCTGCATCGGCGAGGCCCTGCATACGCCCGACGGGGCGCTGACCACCCTGGGGCGGAATATCGCGGCCCGCTGGCCCTCGCTGGAGCTGTTCTCGACCTATGCCTCCACCGAAATGCAGTCGTCGTTCACCGAATGCGCCTGCCATGCCGGATGCCATGTGCCGGTCGATCTGATCATCGTCGAATTCCTCGACGACGACAACCGTCCCGTGCCAGCCGGCCAGCCGGGCGAGGTGACCGTCACGACATTGGGCGTGCGCGGCATGCCCCTGCTGCGGTTCAAAACCGGCGACATTTGCATCCACTACGACGAGCCGTGCCGCTGCGGCCGCAACTCCGTGCGCTTGAGTTCGGTGTTGGGGCGCAAGGGCCAGATGATCAAGTTCAAGGGCACGACCCTCTATCCGCCGGCGCTGTTCGACATTCTGGACAACATCCCCGATGTGGTGAATTATATCGTCGAAGTGTTCACCAATGCCCTCGGCACCGATCAGGTGCAGATACGGATCGGCAGCCGGAATCGCAGCGAGGAGTTCGTCAAGCGGATCAAGGATGTCTTCCGCTCGAAAGTCCGCGTGGCGCCGGATGTCGTTTTCGAAGAACCGGAGACGATCGCCCGGCTGCAGACTCCTTCGACGAGTCGGAAAATCGTGAAATTCATCGACCGAAGAAACCAATAACCAGTTTAATTCCAGTACAATGAAACGGATCTTAATCGCAGTCGCCCTGCTGCTCGGCGTGTGCCCCGCGCAGGCCCAGACGGGAGTCGCCGCCTCGGACAAAATCATCATGTATGGCGTCGACTACTCTCGGGTCAAGACTATCGGAGTGACGGAATCCGAATCCGCACTCGTCGAGGCGTTCGTCGGTATCAACGAACTGCTCTTGTCGCAGCCCGAGAAATACGATTGTAGTCCCTTGGTTCGCAAACCGCTGACGGTCGACATCGGCCCCATGTGCCGGCGGATTCGCCATGCGGACTACTCCGCGATGAAACTCTACCGGCAGGATTCCGATTGCTTGCTCGACGTCGCTGAAATCGTTGCCGACTACCTGCTGCCTGACACGGAGGGACATGGTTTGGTCTTCATCGCCCAATTGCTCGACAAGGGGTATCGCAGCGCTATCTATCACGTCGTCGAATTCGACATCGCGACCCGCGAGGTGATCTCCGACTGGAAAGTCGAAACCCCGGCCGGCGGCTTCGGCCTGCGCAACTACTGGGCGAACACGGTCTATCAAATCATCTGCAAAGCCCGGCAATAGTACTGCGTCCGAATACGAAAAAGCATCGCGGAACACATGTTCCGCGATGCTTTTCTGTGCCCAGAATAGATGTCTAAAGCGGTTGCAACGGTGTGTCGATTTTGTACTTGAGAGCGAGAGTTGAGATGCCGTTTCCCGCTGGGGGAATCCGCTGCCTTTTCGCGGACAGTTCGTTTACGGCATCTTCGTCGACTTCGGTGTCGAGTATGTCTGGGGCCGGCATTGGGCTGTTTTCCTGTGCCCTCGTTTGCAATACCTCGTGAAGACGCAGTTCCAAAACCTCGAATTTTCTACGAATATCGGCGTGAAATTCTATTTTTAATTTGGGGCCGACTTGCCGATTAGTTAAATAAAATAGAGCGATTTACGTAGTTGAATATTGCCAGTATAAATATTGCTATGTTAAGTATAAACAAGAGTAGAGAAATGATATCATACCACTTGGTACCATATCGTACTGGAGATAAATATCGGTTAAATTCAGTGTAGAATCGATTGATGATATTGATTATTGTGTGTTGTTTCGAAGTATTGTAATAATATCGTTTGCGATATCTTCCCCAATCTGTTATGTCAGATAGATTACAACACTCTCTAAAACCATGTTCGAATTCTTTGATATATGTTTTCTTTAAATTGTTTCGGTGTCGATCAAGGATGTAAAAGAAAATTAAGAAAATAAATTGTACTATGATATATGGATAATGAGATTGAAAAACAGAAGATTTATTGATGATATTTATGTAAATAACAGTCGCATTGAGATATACTGCGATGAAGAGAGTGTGGCATATAAAATATTGTCGGATCTTTTTATATATCCGGCGTAGTTTTGTATAGGAAGCGTATACGGAATTAAAAAAAGAAGCTATCTCTATTTCAGTTAGTGATTTCTCCATTTCTTTTAATTAGATTGATTAATCCCTGCTCGAGATTAGATTGAAGCTCTCTTTTTTTTGAATCTCCTATGAGAATTGTCATTGGACGATCGTAAAAGGGAGATATTACACTGCAATATTCATAAGTATCCACATGACAACATATGGATATTTGTCGGAGTTTGGTGCCATATTCCCCTTCTTCATAATGGGCTAAAACAGCAGATTGATTTTCAAACCAAATATCTGCTTTATTAATTACAGTTATAACCCATTGTACGGAAGATTTTGCATTGATGTAACGTAAACAATCGTCGAGTTGTGAGATTTAACGATTTCTGTTTTCTTTCAAATATTCATCTATTACTATTTAAGAGGATTCTTCTGTAAATATTTTTACAGAGTCAATTGTGT
>CAMWJM010000018.1 GCA_947174575.1 uncultured Alistipes sp.
CGGTCGTATCGTCGAGTCGCTGGCGGGACTGCTCTGCGCCGCCCACGAGACAAGTTGAACGGTTGCCGATGCCGCCCGGCCCGCTTTGACGAGTGTTCGTGTCAGTCGTTTTCCGTCGCCTCGAACTTGTAGAGCTGGTCGCCGCGCCGGACGAGGCCCGGAGTGCGTATGGAGCATAGCTGTCCCTGGGCTGCGGTCGTCGCGGGCGAGCCGTCGGGGCCGTGCAGCTCCTCCAGCCGCTGTTCGGCCACGCCCGTCGTCGCCCCCATGAAGAAAATATCCTCCCCCTCATGCAGCGGCGCTGCTTCGACCAGCACTTCAGCGACCGAAAGTTGCTTGAAGAAGTTGGTCACCTTGCCCACATAGACCTTGCGGCGCGTGGCGGCCGAACCGTAGTGGGCGCTGTGCTCGGCGACCGGCCGTCCCGCATAGTACCCCTCCCAGAATCCGCGGTTGAAGACCGTGCGCAGGCGCTCTTTCAGCGCCGCAGCCAGCGCGGGCGTATAGGTGCCGGCTTCGATCGCGCGCAAGGCTTCGTCGTAGCACTCCACCACGCGTTTCACATATTCCGCACCGCGCGCCCGGCCCTCGATCTTGAGCACCCGGACGCCCGCTTCGACGAAGCGATCCAGAAAGTCGATGGTGCAGAGGTCTTTGGGCGAGAGGACATATTGCCCGTCGACATCCAGCATCGCACCGGTCTCCCGGTCGGCGACCGTATATTTGCGGCGGCACAGCTGGCGGCAGGCGCCGCGGTTGGCCGAGCACCCCGTTTCGTAGAGCGAGAGGTAGCACTTGCCCGAGATCGACATGCAGAGCGCTCCGTGGGCGAACATTTCGATTTCGACCAGCTCGCCCCGCGGGCCGCGGATGTCGTTCTCCACGATCTCGCGATGAATGCGCGCCACCTGCTCCAGCGTCAGTTCGCGCGCCAGCACCACGGTGTCGGCCCATTGCGAAAAGAACTTCACCGCCTCGGAGTTCGACAGGTTGCTCTGGGTCGAGATGTGCACCTCCATGCCGATGCGTCGCGCGTAGAGAATGGCGGCCATGTCGGTGGCGATGATCGCGTCCACGCCCTCGGCCTTGGCGCGGTCGATGACTTCGTGCACGGCGGCGATCTCCTCCTCGTAGACGATCGTGTTGACCGTCAGATAGGCTTTCAGCCCAGCGGCATGGGCCGTCGCCACGATCCTGGCCAGGTCGTCTTCCGTGAAGTTGGCGGCCGAGGCCGCGCGCATGTTGAGCCGCCCGATGCCGAAATAGAGCGAGTCGGCGCCCGCCCCGATCGCGGCTGCCAACGCCTCGTACGACCCCACGGGGGCCATGATTTCTATATCGATGCGCTGCAAAATTGTGAATTGTAAATTATGAATTATTTCTTTCTTCCCATTAAGCTCGTCGCGAATTCGCGGAGCTGCTGCGTGCAGGGACTCTCGGTCGTGAGGGTGTCGAGCTGGGCCAACGCCTTTTCGAAGCGCAGTTCGATCTGCTGCTGGGTCAGGTGGGGGATGTCGAGCTTGTCGTAGATCGCTTTCACCGCCGCGATCTTTTTCACCGGCTCCAGCCGGTCGTCGGCCAGCAGTGTGCGTAGCTCGGTGCGGGTCGCGGCGTCGGCGTGGCTCATGGCCGTGACGGTCAGGAAAGTCTTCTTGCCTTCGAGGATGTCGCCGCCGATCGCCTTGCCTAACTGGCGGTCGCCGTAGCTGTCCAACAAGTCGTCCTGAAGCTGGAACGCCAGCCCCAGTTCTATGGCGAAACGCCTCAAGCGGCGGCAGTCGTCGTCGGGCGCGCCGCCCAGCATGGCGCCGATGCTCACGGCACCGGCCAGCAGCACCGAGGTCTTCAGCTCGATCATGTGCATGTAGTCGACTACCGAAACCTTCTGCTTCTCTTCGAAATCCATGTCGTACTGCTGTCCCTCGCACACTTCGAGCGCCATTCGGTTGAATGCGGCCAGAATCTGCGGCAGCCGCGGCGACGTAAGGCCGCTCAACAGCCGGTAGGCATAGATCAGCATCGCGTCGCCCGAGAGAATCGCCACGTTGCGGCCCCATTTGGCATAGACCGAGGGCTTGCCCCGGCGAATGGCGGCGTTGTCCATGATGTCGTCGTGCAGCAGCGTGAAGTTGTGGAACACCTCCACGGCCGCCGCCGCGGGCAGGGCCTGCTGTACGTTGGGGTCGAATATCGCGTGCGAGAGCAGCACCAGCATCGGCCGCAGCCGCTTGCCGCCCCCCGCCAGCGAATAGCCGATCGGGGCGTAGAGGAGTTGCGGTTCCGAGGGGAAGTCGGTTTGGGCCAGATAGCTCTCGAAAAGGGTCTGCAGTTGCTCGGTAGTGTACATGAATCTTCGGTTGTGAATTCGGCCCAAAATTACGAAAAAACTTGGGAGTTGTCGAAATTTTGATTTATCTTTGATAGACAAAATCACCCAAACTTGCAAAACCTATGAAAAAACTCGCTATCGGCATCGACATCGGCGGCATCAATACGGCTTTCGGTCTGGTCGACGAGCAGGGCGACCTCTATGCCGAATCGGTCATCTCGACCAAGAAGTATCCTCATTTCGACGACTATCCGGCCTATGTGCGCGACTTGTGCGACGCCATGCGGGCGTTGGCCGACAGCCTGTCGTTCGACTACGAGTTGTCGGGCATCGGCATCGGCGCGCCCAATGCCAACTATCATCGCGGCACGATCGAGCATCCGGTCAACCTGTGGGTCTATCCCCAGGGCGAGGAGAACGCCGACGAGAGCCGGCGCATTTTCCCGCTGGCCGCCGACATTTCGAAGCATTTCGACGGCGTGCGTACGGTCATGACCAACGACGCCAATGCCGCTACGATCGGCGAAATGGTCTACGGCAATGCCAAGGGCATGCGCGATTTCGTGATGATTACGCTCGGCACCGGTTTGGGGTCGGGCTTCGTGGCCAACGGGCAGATGATCTACGGGCACGACGGTTTCGCGGGCGAGTTCGGTCACATCTGCGTGGAGCGCGGCGGGCGGCAGTGCGGTTGCGGCCGTCGGGGGTGTTTGGAGACCTATGTTTCGGCCACGGGCATCAAGCGCACGGTATTCGAGCTGATGGCCACGATGACGGCGCCGAGCAAGCTGCGCGACATCGCGTTCAACGATCTGGACGCCTCGATGATCTCGGTCGCCGCCGAGCAGGGCGATCCCGTGGCGCAGGAAGCATTCCGGTTTACGGGCGAGCTGCTGGGCAGGGCTTTGGCCGACGTGGTGACGGTCACTTCGCCCGAGGCGATTTTCCTGTTCGGCGGTCTGTCGAAAGCCGGCAAACTGATCTTCGATCCGACGCAATGGTATATGGAGGAGAACATGATGTTCACTTTCAAGAACAAAGTCAAGCTGCTGCCCAGCGGCATCCAGAGCAAGAACGCCGCCATTCTGGGCGCTTCGGCGCTGATCTGGCAGGAGCAGTAGGCCGGGTCGTTCCGCTGCGCTTTCCGCCGTTTTCACAGACGGGTGGGGCGGATATGCGCATGTTTCGTTCGAGGATTCCTTTCGGGGAATCCTCTTCTTTTGTGCCGATTTGTTTGGCCGGGAAGATAAATTGGTATAATTTTGTACTTTTAAAACGTTTTTTTTCGGCCGGTCGATGCGGCCGGGGAGGAGTGTAAATTCAGCAATTTTATGAAATACAGGTTTTTAGTCGTTTTCGCCGCTTTGCTCTGTCTGGCCGGTCGGGCGCAGGCCCAGATGACCGACGACCAGGTGATGGAGTATGTCGTCCAGGGCTTGAGCGCCGGTAAGACCGAGCAGCAGATCGGCAAGGAGCTGCTCGTGCGCGGCGTGTCGATGACGCAGATCGAACAATTGAAAAAGAAATACGAGGAGAGCCGCACGGAGGGCCTTACCGTCGATCCGCTCAAAAGCGCCAATACGATGCAGTCGTCGACTCTGACCACGCAGCGGCCGGATTTGTTCCGCGATGTGTCGAGTCCCGATGGCGTCCAGGCCCAGGGGTTGCCGCAGGGGTTCAACTTGGCGGACAGGCGGATGATGCTGTCCGAGGCCGACCTGTTGGGGTTGAATCCCGATATCGATCCGAACGAAATGCTGCTCCAGCCGCGCGACACGGTGCAGGAGACCCCCATATTCGGTCATAATATATTCAGCAGCAGGAATCTTTCGTTCGAGCCGAACGCCAACATGGCCACGCCCGAGAACTATAGGCTCGGGCCGGGCGACGAGGTCATCGTCGACATCTGGGGCGCCAACGAGGACAACATCCGCGAAACGATTTCGCCCGAGGGGAGCATCATGGTGTCGCAGATCGGGCCGGTCTACCTCAACGGGCTGACCGTGGCCGAGGCCGACCGGAAAATACGGGGCATCTTCGCCCGCAAGTATGCCGGCGTGTCGGGCGAGCATCCCGAGTCCGACGTGCGCGTGACCTTGGGGCAGATCCGCACGATCCTGATCCACGTGATGGGCGAGGTCGAGGTGCCGGGTACCTACCGGCTCACGTCGTTCGCGTCGGTGTTCCATGCGCTCTACCTGGCCGGCGGCGTGACGCGGATCGGTACGCTGCGCAACGTGGAGGTGCTGCGCAACGGGCGGCGCCACGCTGTGCTGGATGTCTACGACTTCATCTTCGGCGGCAAGTTCGACACCGACATCAGGTTGGAGGAGGGCGACGTGATCCTGGTTCCGCCCTATGGCAAGCTGCTCGAAGCCAAAGGCAAGGTCAAGCGCCCCATGTTCTACGAGGTCAAGGAGGGCGAGAGCCTGCAGACGCTGCTCGATTATGCGGGCGGCTTCGCCGGCGATGCCTACACCAAGGAGGTGCGCGTGGTGCGGCGCTCGGGGCGCGAACACGAATTCTTTTCGGTGCCCGTCGCTTCGGCCGGGTCGTTCGTCATGGAGAACGGCGACGAAGTGGAGGTCGATGCCGTGCTGGAGCGCTTCGCCAATCGGGTCGAGGTGCGCGGTGCGGTCTTCCGCCCCGGGTTGTACGAGTTGAGCGACGAGCTGAACACCGTGGGGCAGCTGGTCGCCCGGGCCGAAGGGGTGAAGGAGGATGCGTTCCTGGCGCGTGCGCTGGTCTATCGCGAACGCGACGATCTGTTGTTGCAGATGGTGTCCGTCGATCTGGCGGGCATCCTGGCCGGTACGGCTTCGGACGTACTCCTGCAGCGTAACGACGTGCTGGTCGTACCCAGCCGCCACGATCTGCAGGAGGAGGGGCCTTTCACCATCGGCGGCGAGGTCGCGCGGCCCGGCGAGTATCCCTATGTGGAGCAGATGACTCTGGAAGACCTGGTCATGCAGGCCGGCGGTCTGCTCGACGGAGCTTCGCTGGTGCGCGTCGAGGTGTCGCGGCGTCTGAAGAACGCCAAGAGTACGTCGGCCACCAACGATTTGAGCCGGGTCTTCATCTTCTCGCTCAAAGACGGGTTCGTGGTCGACGGACAGGCCGAATTCGTGCTGGAGCCGTTCGACGTGGTGACCGTGCGCCGAAGCCCGGCCTACCAGGAACAGCGCATGGTGTCGGTGACGGGCGAAGTGGTCTTCGGCGGCGATTATACGTTGGTGCATAAGAACGAACGGCTTTCCGACCTGGTGCGGCGTGCCGGCGGCGTGACCGCCGACGCCTATCTGCGGGGCGGGCGTCTGACCCGCAGCATGAACGAGGAGGAGAAGGCCTTGCGCGACGACGTGCTGCGCATGGCCATGCTTAACGGCGGCAAAGACTCGCTTTCGCTTGACAAGGTGAGCGAGAGCGACCTCTACACCGTGGGTATCGAGCTGGACAAGGCGCTGGCCAACCCCGGGTCGGACTACGACATGGTCTTGCGCGAGGGCGACAAACTCTTCGTGCCCGAGTATGTCAGCACCGTGAAGATCACCGGCGAGGTCATGCGGCCCAACACGGTGCTCTATTCGTCGGGCAAGAAATACAAGAGCTATATCGATCTGGCGGGCGGCTATACCAATCGGGCCAAACGCGGCCGGGCCTATATCGTCTACATGAACGGCATGATCTCCCGCCGCAAGAACCGGATCGAACCGGGGTGCGAGATCGTCGTGCCGGGTAAGCGCGAGCGTCAGGGGCTGGGCGTGACGCAGATCATGGGTCTCGCCACTTCGGCCGCGTCGCTGGGTACGATGGCGGCAAGTATCGCCAATTTGTCGAAATGATAACCGAACGCAGCATGATGGATAACGAGATGCGGCCCGTGCAGCCGGGCGAGGAGGAGATCGATTTGACGGAGCTTGCGCGCAAGGTGTGGGCCGGGCGGCGCACGGTGTTGCGCTGGTGCGGGTATGCCGTGGTGTTCGCCTTGGTCGTCGGATTCAGCATCCCCAAGGAGTATACCTCCGTGGCGACGTTGGCGCCCGAGACTTCCGACGGGAAGAGCGCTTTGAGCGGCTTGGGAGCATTGGCCGGCTTGGCCGGGATCAACATGGGCGGGCTGAACGGCAGTTCCGATGCGGTCT
Organism: uncultured Alistipes sp.; assembly: GCA_947174575.1. GTDB lineage: Bacteria > Bacteroidota > Bacteroidia > Bacteroidales > Rikenellaceae > Alistipes. Next base: position 6,472 of record CAMWJM010000018.1, read on the forward strand.
ATCCCGATCTCTATCCCGACATCGTGGCTTCGCTGCCCTTTCTCACGGAGCTTTTCGACGTGCGGGTCGTCGGCGACAAGGGCGCCATGCAGACCACGTTGTTCGATTACATGCACGATGAAATCCGTATGCCTTGGTGGAGAGGCTTGTTCCGGCTGCCGTTCCGTGCGATAGGGTGGATCGGGTCGTTAGCGCGCGGCGACGAGGACGGCGAGTCGCAGGGAGTCGATCCGTTTCGGTTGACCAAAGAGCAGGAGCGGGTGGTCCGGGCGCTCGAAAGGCGGATCGGAGCGACGGTCGACAAGAAGACTTCGCTCATCGCTCTGTCCGTGACGATGCAGGACCCGGAGATCGCGGCCATGCTCACCGATACGGTGATGTACAACCTGCAGAAGTATGTCACGGAGTACCGCACCAACAAGGCGCGGCACGATCTGAAATTCACCCAACAGCTTTTCGACGAGGCGCAGCAGAACTATTATGCCGCCCAGCAGCGGTATGCGCGCTACATGGACGCCAACCAGAATATCGTGCTGCGCTCGGTGCGTACCGAGCAGGAGCGGCTGCAGAACGAAACCGACCTGGCCTACAACCTCTACAACCAGATGGCCCAGCAGCTGCAGCTGGCCCGGGCCAAGGTGCAGGAGAGCACGCCGGTCTATGTCGTCGTGCAGCCCTCCACCGTGCCGCTGCGGGCTTCGGCACCGTCGAAAATACTGATCTTGATCGGATGCGTCTTTCTGGCCGGGGCGGCTGCCGTGGTCTGGATTCTTTTCGGACGCGATTTCTACCTCAAATTCAAAAATACGCCCGAAAATTAAAGGGGGAAATCAAGGGGTTTCCTCTTTTCGTGATCGGTCGTGAAGGAGGAATATCGTTCAAATTCTTGCAGGTTTTCTCGCCTCGACAAAGTCGTGCAAGCACGGTTTTGCTCATTTGGCTTATCGAAAACGTTGGCTTTTCTGCCGTCGTTTTCTCGCCTCGGCATAGCTCGAACGAGTTCGGCTCTGCACTCGGCTTATCGAAAATGTTGGCTTTTCTGCCGTCGTTTTCTCGCCTCGGCATAGCACGAACAAGTTCGGCTCTGCACTCGGCTTATCGAAAACGTTAGTTTTCGAGCGCTATCTTCTGGAGGATGCGGCGCCCTACGGGGCATTGGTTGCAGCGGGGAGTTGCGGTCGTACAACCGGATGACTTCCCTCGCAGGATGCTCGGACGCCGATCGGGGGTTGCTGCCGGCGGTGTGCAGTATTCCGTGGCGAGTTGCAGCAGTGCTTGCGTCTCGAATGCGTTGACCGGTGCGAGTCCCGTGCTTTTCCACTCTGCGATATAGCGGTTGTCCTCGGCCGGGAGCCGTTCGAGCAGCGTCAGGGCGTTGTCGCGGAGCGATTCGTTGCCTGTGTGGCTGCCGTAGGCGAACTGCAGGATCGCCACCAGATTGATGCCGATGATGTTGGCTTTGAACGTGCCGATCCGCTTGGGCTGCTCGTCGCTCGCGGCGCCTGGAACATAGTGCGTGCGCCAGTATTCCGACGCTTCGATGCAGAAAAGCCGCCGGATGTCGGCCTCCGTGCGGCAGGCCATGGCCCGGCTCATCACGAATTCGTCCTGCGCGAAGAACGCCGCCGCCTGGGCCAGACGCAGCACGGGGTGGTTGGCCGGGCGGATGCGCCCCAGCTCCCATTCGTCGGGCCGCATCGGCTCGATGTCGTATTTGGCCGCAAGATGCTCGAACGAGCGCCGCAGGTCGAGCGTATAGTCGTCGTGGCGATAGAGATCCAGCAGTCCCGAGGCTCCGAAAAGCATGGCTTCGACCGCATGCGGAGCCAGCCGTTCGCGCAGCACCGATTTGTAGGGCACGCGCCGTGCCAGCCGAAGATAGGCCTCCTGATTCTGGCGGTCGCCCAACGTGCGGAAATAGAGCAGGTAGAAGGTCTGGTTCCAATTGTCGTCGGCTTCCTCGCGGAGCGCTTCGACCATGCGCATCTTGCGCTCCAGCCGGTCGAACGCCAGCGCGGTGTAGATTCCGTTGCGCTGCAGCGGATCGATACCGACGAGAAAACCGCCGCAGGCACATGTCGCGGCGCCGGCCCGCAGCCGTTCCAAAGCCCGTCGTGCCTGCTCCGGTTCCATGCTACAACATATTGAGTTCCAGCAACGCTTCCTCCGACATCATGCTGCGATCCCACACCGGATCGAATGTCAGAATCACGTTCACCGACTCCACGCCGGGGATCTTGCCCACCTGCACGTTGACGTCTTCGACCAGCATGTCGGCCATCGGGCAGTTGGGCGCCGTGAGGGTCATGCGGATCGTCGCCGCGCCGTCGGGCGTGTAGTCGATTTCGTAGATCAACCCCAGGTCGTAGATGTTGACCGGAATCTCGGGGTCGTAGATGTTTTTGAGCGTCAGGACGATGTCTTGCTCGACTTTCAATATCTCTTCGGGTGTCATCGGGCGGAGGTTTTCGTGTCGTCGTTCTTCGAGGCGTAGGCCAAGGCATAGAGCCGCATCTGTTTGACCATGGCGGCCAGGCCGTTGGCCCGCGTGGGCGAGAGGTTGGCGCTCAAGCCTATGGCGTCGATGAAGTAGAGTTCCAGGTCGACCGTCTCCTGCGGCGTCCGACCGTCGAGTACGCGGATCAACAGCGCGATGATGCCCTTGGTGATGATCGCGTCGCTGTCGGCCGTGAAGCGCATTTTGCCCTCGTCGTCCAGCCGGGCATCGACCCATACGCGCGATTGGCAGCCGTCGATCTGGTAGCGCTCGGTGCGGTGCTCCGGAGCGATGGGCGGCAGCTGCTCGCTCAAGCCGATCAGGTAGTCGTATTTGTCGAGCCAGTCGTCGAAAACCGAGAACTCCTCGATGATTTCGTCTTGTATCTTGTCCATACACTGCGGTTTATTGCGTTATTTCTTCCAGCGCTTCGCCCTCGGAGGCGGCCGGCTCGGAAATTTCCAGCAGGCGCGCGACGGTCGGGGCTACGGAGGTCATCTCCACGGTGCGGCGGATGTGCTGCGGTGCGATGCCCGCTCCGTAGAACAGCAGCGGCACTTCGGTGTCGTAGCCGTACATCGATCCCGACGAAGAGTGGCAGCGGTCGCGCTCCTCGATCCACCCCGGCATGAGGTTGACGATCACGTCGCCCGAGCGGCGGGGGTAGAAACTGTTCTGCATGCGCCGGGCATAGCCGCTGCCGAAGTAGCTCGTACGCATGGCCGTGGCGGCCAAGGCGTGCGATACGCCGCCGAACTGCATGGCGAAGATCGCCACTTCGTTCTGCACCTCCGCAAGGTTCAGGCCGCGTTCGTAGATCAGGTTGTGGTTGAGCCAGATGCAGTTGCTCGCATAGTCGGTCACCCAGTTGCCCGCGCCGTAGCGCACGTTGAGGAATCCGTTGACGATCACCTCGAACTGCCGGGCATTGAAGCGGTCGGCCTGCGTGGAGGCCAGGTCGTAGGAGGGGCTGGTGCCGTGATCCGAGGTGAGGATCACCACCGCTTCGTCCTCCTTCACCTGCGCGAACAGAAACGTCAGGAAATCGGCCAGATCGCGGTCGAGCCGATAGTACATGTCTTCCGCTTCGATCGACTCGGGGCCGTAGGCTTCGACGATGCGGCGCGAGGCGTCGAGGCAGATGTTCAGCAGGTCGGGCGTCGTGTCGTCGCCTAGCTTGAACTGCGCGATCGCCTGCTTGGCGAAGCCCAGCACCGCGGAGTTTCCCGCCGGGGTGTAGAGCAGACGCTCGTAGTCGTTGTCGAGCGCGAGCCGTTTCGCGGGAGCGGGTTCGCGATCGTTCTTTTTCTGTGCGTGTCCGGCCGTTAGGATGTCCCAATGGCGCGTATTGCGGTAGTTGGTGCGGTCGTAGAGCGTGCGCCAGGGTGTGGCGATGTACGAAAGGTCGTAGCGCTCGCGGTTGTTGCGGGCGACCCAGTCGGGCACCGCTTCCGCATAGTAATAGGAGGTCGTCCAGCCGCAATGCTGCGGATCGAGCCAGAACACATGCTCGGTGTGTCCGCCCATCACCACGGCCGACTCGGCTTCGGCGGCGACGGTCACGCAGCGGCTCTCGGGAATCTGCCGCAGCAGCGTTTCGCCCAGCGTGGGGGCGATCAGGTGATACGGCCCGTCGCCTTTGCGGCCCGAGGTGAGCCATACGGTCGAGTTGTCGGTGTAGTCGTGCCAGCGCGAACCGATCACTCCGTGGGTCGAGGGCAGGGCGCCTGTCGTGAGCGTCGCCAGCGATACGGGCGTCGCGGTCTGCTGGTAGTCGTAGCGGGCGGCCGTGCAGCGTGCGCCGTGCTCCATGAGCCGGCGGAAGCCCTCTTCGCCGAAG
>CAMWJM010000019.1 GCA_947174575.1 uncultured Alistipes sp.
GCGCAGGGGCCGGTTTGCTTGCAAACCCGCGAATAGGCGCCCGGAGCAGCGTTAGACGCTCCGTAGTAGGTGGAGACAGCGGGAGGAGCGGTTTTTGCGCAGCTTTTTGCCGGAACAAAAAGCTGCATAAATTACTCCACGTAGAGAACAAGTCCCTTGAGGTATTCGCCTTCGGGGTGGTAGATGTCGATGGGGTGGTCGGCGGGTTGGGTGAGCTGGTGGAGGATGCGCACCTTGCGCCCGGCGATGGCCGCGGCGGAGAATACCGTGGTGCGGAACAGCTCTTTCGATACGGCCTGCGAGCACGAGAATGTGAAGAGAATGCCCCCGGGCTTGATCTGCGACAGCGCTCGGGCGTTGAGGCGCTTGTAGCCCTGCATGGCGTTGCCCAGCACCTTGTGGTGCTTGGCGAAAGCCGGCGGATCGAGGATGATGAGGTCGTAGCGGTCGCCGATGTCGCGCAGGTATTCCACCGCGTCGGCGACGACTTCGGTGTGGGCGGCGCTGTCGCCGAAGTTGAGCCGCATGTTCTCCGTGGCCAGCGCCACGGCACGCTCCGACGAGTCGACCGAGCAAACCTCCTTGGCGCCGCCCGAGAGGGCATAGACCGAGAAGCCGCCGGTGTAGCAGAACGTGTTGAGCACCGTGCGCCCCTGGGCGTAGCGCTTCACCAGCTCGCGGTTTTCGCGTTGGTCGAGGAAGAAGCCCGTCTTTTGGCCCTTTTCCCAGTTGACCACGAACTTCTCGCCGTGCTCCAGCACCGTCTGCGACGCATGGTTGGAGGTGCCCCACAGATAGCCGTCCACGGCTCCCAAATCGGCCTTGTAGGGGAGCGTCTGCGACGATTTGTCGTAAATGGCCGTGATGCGCTCTCCGTAGGCCGTGCGAATGGCTTCGGCGATCTCGCGGCGCGAGCGGTACATCCCCACCGAGTGGCATTGCACGACGGCCGCGGAGCCGTAGATGTCGACCACCAACCCCGGCAGCGAGTCGCCCTCGCCGTGGACGAGGCGGTAGCAGGTGGTCTGCGGATCGTCGAGCAGCCCCAGGGCGCGGCGCACGTCGCGGGCCACGGCGATGCGGCGGTTCCACCACGTCTGGTCGATCTCCTCGCGTTCGAACGAGAGGACACGCACGGCGATCGAGCCGATCTGGTAGTGACCCAGAGCGATGAAGTCGCCCGAGCGGGTGTAGATTTCGACTAAAGCGCCTTCGGCGATTTGGGCTTCCTCCTCGGCCTCGATGTAGTCGATGGCACCGGAGAAGATCCAGGGGTGGCGCCGTGCGAGGGATTCCTCCTTGCCTTTGCGCAGATAGATTCGGGGGATCATAGGATCAGTCGTTTGCGATTTTCGGAGTGCGGAGCAGTCGTTCGTAGATGCGGGTGCAAACCCAGGCGTCGGTGGCGGCATAGAGCTGCTGCTTGGCGGTGAGCGCGGCGGCTTCCCAGTTGCTCAGGCGCTGGGCCTTGGAGACCCGCTGGCCCAGGACGATGGCCGAGAGTTTGCGCAGGCTCTTCTCCTCGATGCCCCATTGGGGCGCGATGGTCTGCAGGTCGACGAAGCCGCCGTCGCGGAAGCGGCGCAGCTGCCGGAGCGAACGCAGGTCGCCCGCCACGTCGGCGCCGATCTTGAGCACATCGCGGCTTTCGAGCAGCCGCAGGATGGGTTTGGCGAGCGGTATCTTGTTGAGCCGAAACAGATAGCAGCGCTGCGGCGTGGAGAGCTGCAGCAGCGACACGCGGTACGTGATGCCCGGACGGAACGAGGGCCGCGTCTCGGTGTCGAACCCTATAAGCGGCTGGGCCGCCAGCTCCTCGCAGGCCGCGGCGATGTCGCGCTCGTGCTCGACGATGCGGATGTCGCCCCGGAACTCGATGGCCGGCAGCAGAGCCGTCTGCTCGTTGCTGATTTTCGAAATGAAAGGGTGTTCGGTGGACATGGGGATATAAATTCCCACAAATTTAAGGAATTATTCTCAAATTCCCGTCGTCGCCCATGCCGATTTTCCCTGCATCGAGCAGTCGGCGCAGCGCCCGGGCGATCTGCTCCGGTGAATGGGCCGCCTGCGCAGCCAGGGTGCGGGGATCGCAGGGGGCGGCGGCGAGCAGTTGCAGCAATCGTTCGTCCAGTTCGTCGGCGGATTCGAGGGCAGGACCATTTACTTTCCGGGTTGCGTCGCCGCTCAATTGTTTTTCGTTGTCGTTCTGTTGCTGTTTTGCAGCGCGCCGGCGGGCCAGACAAAGGTCGCAGACGCCGCACGGCTCGGGATCGCTCTCGCCGAAATAGGCCTGCAGCATGGCGCTGCGGCACTGCTCCTCGTTGGCGGCATAAGCGATCATCCGCTCGAACCGTTCGCGCATCGCCTCCTGGCGCCTCCGGTAGGTTTCGGGGGCGATGTAGAGGTCGGCGCGCGGCAACCGCTGCTCGTCGAAATAGAGGATCGGCGAACGGTTGGAGGGGATGTAGCGGATGACGCGGAGCTGCCACAGCCGCTTGAGCAACTCCTTGACCCGTTCCACGGTGTAGCCGCTCCAGGTGGCGATTTCGGCTTCGTCTATGGGGCGGAATTCGGTGAAGACGCCGTTGTAGAGGCGCAGCAGGGTGCGGATGAAGTGGTCGAGGTCGTCGCGCTGCACGCGCATTTTGTAGAGGTCGTCGCGCCCGATGCAGAACATGATCCGCGCGGGGTTCTCCTGGGCGTCGGTGAGCGTGAGGTAGCCGTTTTGCTGCAGGAGTTTCAGGGCACTGGCCACGGTGCCCGACCACAGGTGGCGGCGGGCGCAGAAGTCGTGGATGTTGAAGAGGAACGAGGCCCCCTCGCCGTCGCCGATGCCGATCTGGAGGTAGGAGCAGACCTGCTCGTAGATCTCCTTGACCTGCTCTAACGGAGGAAACTCCTGTTGGAAGCGTCGGGCGATGCGGTCGCTGTCGTCCGAGGCGACCAGCAGCAGCGCGTAGGCCCGCTTGCCGTCGCGGCCGGCGCGTCCCGCCTCCTGGTAGTAGCTTTCGAGCGAATCGCACATGGCGTAGTGGACGACGAACCGTACGTCGGGCTTGTCGATGCCCATGCCGAAGGCGTTGGTGGCCACCATGATGCGCGCTTTGCCGGCGAGCCACTCCTCCTGACGGAGCGAGCGTTCGGCGTGGGGCAGACCTCCGTGGTAGGCGGCCGCCGTGATCCCCTCGTCGCGCAGCAGCGAGGCGATTTGCTCGGTGCCCTCGCGCGTGCGCATGTAGACGATGCCCGACCCGGCGACGTTCTGCACCAGACGGAGCAACTGTCCGTTCTTGTCGTCGGTGCGGCGGACGCTGTAGGAGAGGTTGGGCCGGGCGAAGCTGCTGCGCAGCACATGCGGCTCGGCGAAATGCAGGTGGTGCATGATGTCGTCGGCCACGAGCTGCGTGGCCGAGGCCGTGAGGGCCAGGACGGGGACGCCGGGGAGCTTCTCGCGCAGCTCGGCGATGCGCAGGTAGGAGGGGCGGAAATCGTAGCCCCACTGCGAGATGCAATGCGCCTCGTCGACGGCCAGCAGCTGCACGTTCATGCGCACGACGCGCAGGCGGAACGCCTCCGAGGCCAGTCGTTCGGGTGCGACGTAGAGGAACTTCATGTCGCCGTAGACGCAGTTGTCCAGGGCGATGTCGATCTGCCGGGGCGAAAGTCCCGAGTGGATGGCCGTGGCAGGGATATGCCGCGCCCGGAGGCGGTCGACCTGATCTTTCATCAGAGCGATCAAGGGGGTGACGACGATGCACAGCCCCTCGCGGGCCATGGCGGGCACCTGGTAGGTGAGCGACTTGCCGCCGCCCGTGGGCATGAGGGCCAGCGTGTCGCGTCCGGCCATGACCGAGCGGATGATCTCGGCCTGCATGGGGCGGAACTCGCTGAATCCCCAATATCGCCGCAAGACTCCGTATATCTTCTCGTCGCCCGGTTGCATAGGACAAAGATAGAAATAAGCGAGGGCAAAAACGAATTTATTCATTTTTTTATGCAGGTTTTTTCGCCTCGGCAGAGATCGAACAAGTTCGGCTCTGCCCTCAACTTATCGAAAACGTTCGATTTTTTTGCCGAGCGGAACTATTTAAGGTGCAGCCGAAGGATGTTTGTCGTTGCGAATATGGCGAATCGAACAGACGTCGCGACTTGCCGGCAGATTCGGTATTGCGGCTGTCGGTAGAAAAAAATTACAGGAATGGTAAAATTTTCGTATCTTTGCAACCGATGTGTCCGCATCGTGACATGCGGATCGTTCGGGAGTATGGCTCGCAGAAAGTACATATCGCTGTTGCTGCTCGTCGTCTATCTGTTGGCGACAGGGGGCGGAGCGTATGCCTCGATTTCGTGTCGGTGCGCGACGGAAGCGCATGCGCATGCGTGCGTCGCGAGCCATGATTGCCACGCATGCGGCGATCATGGTGCATGTGTCCGTTGTGTCGACGATGCGGCCGCCGAGGAGCTGTGCGCTACCTGCATGTGCGACCGCCACAGCACTGAAATCGCGCTCTACACGGCGACGACGGACGACAGCGTGCATTCGGTGCGTTGTGCCGTGCTGGCGTTGCCGCATTGCCTGGCCGTCGCACAGGCCGCCCGGCTTTCGGCGCCGAAATTCCATAAGGAGCGGATATATACTCCTGCCGTTCCGATTCTTCAGGCGCCTTATTTGTGCGTCGCAGGCCTTCGCGCCCCTCCGGTATTGGTGTAGAACCCGCAGCGAAAGCGGAACCTTGCGTGTGCAGGGTGTCCGCAGATCATGCAGTTTTACCAATAACGGAACACGATGAAAATCAAAATCATTCTTTTTACTTTTTCGGCACTCGCGGCCTGCGGCGTCGTTGCGGCGCAGGATGTGCGAGGCACGGTGCGCGATGCCGAGGGGCAGCCTCTGATCGGCGCATCGGTCTACTGGGCCGACACCAATGTCGGTGCGAGCACCGATGCCGAGGGGGCTTTCCAGCTCCACCGCGTGAAAAACCGCGACAAATTGGTCGCCGGCTATTTGGGTTATCTGAACGATACGCTGCAAGTGACGTCGGGTGCCACCCGCGTAGACTTTGCCCTGACGGCCGAGGGTGTTGCCCTCGATGACGTGGTGATCGAGGGTACGCAGAGCGGCAACTATGTCAAGCGCGATGGCATCATGAAAGGCGAGATGATCTCTTTCGCGGGCCTGTGCAAAATGGCGTGTTGCAACCTGGCCGAGTCGTTCGAGAATTCGGCGTCGGTGACCGTAGGCTACAGCGACGCCATTTCGGGCGCCCGGCAGATCAAGATGCTCGGCTTGGCCGGCACCTATACGCAGATTCTCGACGAGAACCGCCCGATCATGCGCGGTCTCTCGGCGCCCTATGGCTTGAGCTACACGCCCGGCATGTGGCTCAACTCGATCCAGGTGTCGAAAGGCGTGTCGTCGGTGACGGCGGGCCACGAGGCCATTACGGGCCAGATCAATCTGGAGCACCGCAAACCCACGGACAACGAACGGCTCTTTGTGAACCTCTATCTCGACGACGAGCTGCGCCCCGAGCTGAATCTTTCGACGGCTTTGCCCGTGTCGCGCGACGGCAAACTGTCGACGGTCATCCTGCTCCACGGCTCGATGGACACCGATGTGCGCAAGATGGATCACAACCGCGACGGCTTCCGCGACCTGCCCAAGGCCGACCAGATCAACGTGGCCAACAAGTGGCTCTATGCCGCCGACAACGGCATGCAGATCCGCTGGGGCTGGAAGTTCGTGCAGGAGAACCGTTTGGGCGGCATGTACGGTTACAAGAACACTTCGGCGATGCGCGCGGCGATGTCCGAAAACTGGGACTGGGAGCGCACCGGAGAGCCGATGCCGCTGTACGGCTCGCATATCCGCAACCGCGGAGCTAACGGCTACTTCAAGATCGGCATGCCGATCGGCCCCTCGGTCTACGACGACGAGGAGCAGGACGAGATGCGCTCGAATCTGGCGCTGGTGGTCGACTTCGACCACTTCAACGAAGATGCCTACTTCGGGCTGAACGACTACGCGGGCAACGAAAACACGCTGTCGGCCAACTTGATGTATGCCCATTACTTCACCTATCGCTCGTCGCTCAACGTGGGCGTGCAGGGGCATCTGTCGTATCTGCGTGAGACGCTGGACAACCGCACGCCGTGGATCGCTGCGGCGCCGGGGGCGTTCTACGACCTCGACCGCACGGAGAACGAGGCGGGCGCCTATGCCGAATATACCTATACCATAAAGGACAAGTTCTCGTTGGTGGCAGGCGTGCGCGGCGACTACAACAGCTATTACGACAAGTTCTATTTCACGCCGCGCGGCCATGTCAAGTGGAATATCACCCCCACGACGACGTTGCGCGCCTCGGTCGGCTTGGGCTACCGCTCGACCAATGTCGTCACCGACAACATCGGCATGTTGGCGACGGGACGCAGCATCGTTTTCTCCGGCAGCGCTTCGGAGTCCGCTTTCCGGTCGCTCGACCGCATGGAGCAGGCGCTCACCGTGGGCGGCAGCCTGACGCAGGTGTTTTCGCTGCTGGGGCAGGAGAACCTGACGTTGAGTTTCGACTACTTCCGCACGCAGTTCTACAACTCGGTGGTGGCCGATCAGGAGTGGAATCCGCAGTATATCGACATCTACGACACCCGCGGCCGCTCCTACACGGACACCTACCAGGTCGACCTGTCGTGGACGCCCGTGGAGCGGCTGGACATCTTCGCCACGTTCCGCTACACCGACAGCGAGATGACGATCGACCGCCCCGACGGAGGGACGGCGCGCGTCGAACGGCCGCTGGTGAGCTGCTATAAGACACTGCTCAACATCCAGTATGCCACCAAATTCCGTCGCTGGGTGTTCGACGCCACGGCCCAGCTCAACGGCCCCGCGCGCATCCCCTCGCAGAACGGCATTCTGGCCGACGACAGCTATTCGCCGCGTTATCCGATGTTCTACGCGCAGGTGAGCCGCAAGGTGGGCAAGTTCGACATCTATGTAGGGTGCGAGAACATCGCCGACTATCGGCAGCCGGAGCCGATTCTCCATGCGTCGAATCCCTATTCCTATGAGTTCAACTCCATGAACGTGTGGGGGCCTCTGATGGGCCGCAAGTTCTACATCGGCATGAGGTTGAACATTTATTAACGTGAAAATAGAAAGGTTAAAAGTCGGAACCTCGTAAGAGGATTGAATGTAAAGTATTGATTTGTAAATTTAAACGACTATGAAAAAAATGGCAATGTTTTGCCTGATGCTCGCGATGGGCATGGGCTTGGCGCAGGCTGTGAAACCTGCGGCCGCGAAGAAAACGGTGACGACGGTGTTCTGTACCGACATCCACTGCGACCACTGTGCCAACAAGATCATGAACAACGTCCCCTCGCTGGGCAAGGGCATCGAGGATGTGGCGGTCGACGTGGCCACGAAAGAGGTGACGGTGACCTACGACGCGGCGAAGAACAGCGACGAGAATATCGTCAAGGGTCTGGCCTCGCTCAAGGTCGACGCCAAACCCAAGAAAGCAACGGAACAGAAAAAGTAAACGAAGAAAGCGTCGGCAAATGAATGCCGACGCTTTTTTTATTCCATTGGACGTATCCGGATTTCGGTCGTGCCCAAGGCCTCGACTTCGCGGGCGAGTCGGTCGAGATCGGTTTGTTCCTCGACCTGACCGTAGTGGTAGGGGTAGAACAGCACGGGTTTCAGGTGGCGGATCGCCTCCACGGCCTGGTCGACGGTCATGGTATAAGGCTGATTGACGGGCAGAAAGGCGATGTCGACATCGCGCAGAGCCTTCATCTCGGGGGTCGGCTCCGTGTCGCCGGCGATGTAGATGCGCATGCCGCCGATGGTGAGCAGATAGCCGCAGTCCTCCCGCTGCTTGGGGTGGAACTGGAGGTGCTCCTTGGTGGTGTTGTAGGCGGCGACGGCCTCGATTTTCACGTAGTCGCGCGGCGTGGCGACGCTGCCCGGGCGCATCACGTGCCCCTCCATGTCGAATGCCTCGGCCGTGGTGCGGTCGCTGAGGATGTCGGTTTTCGAGGTGCAGAGTTTCTCGACGGACGTCCGGTCGAAATGGTCGCTGTGCGAATGGGTCAGCAGGATCAGATCGGCCTTGGGAAGCGCGGCGAGGCACATGTCGCTGCCGCCCACAGGGTCGACGTAGATGTATTTGCCGCCGACGTTGATCGAGAGCGACGCGTGTTTGAAAAACGTGATCGAGAACTCGGTGCCGTCATGCGCGGTCAGCGTATCTGTAGGATAAACAGGCAGTTTCTTGGGGCCGCAGCCGAAAAGCGAAAGAATGGACATAATGAATATGACTTTGTGAAATCTCATAAACGGGGTCAAAGATACGAAGAGCCGAGTGCAATGCCAAATTTATTTGAGCATTGCCGAGACCGAGTATCTTCGGCGTCAGCCAAAGATACGAATAAGTCGAAGCAAGTTCGCTTGCATTAGTATCTTCGGTGCAAGTCAAAGATACGGAATTTATTCGGTTCGAAGTGCGGAAAAAAAGGCTTTCCGGTTGCAGAATGCGAAAAATTTAGTACTTTTGCAGGCTATGTTTAACTAATTAACTGTTTACGACAATCCGAAAATGAAAACCAATGCCGCGGCGAAGAAGCGTTTTACCTTCACCGGCACAGGAAAGATCAAGCGTAAACACGCTTATCACAGTCACATCCTGACCAAAAAGACGACGAAACAGAAGCGCAACCTCTGCTATTCGGGGACCGTTTCTGCGGCCGACGAGGCCAAAATCAAGAACCTGCTCGTCAAGTAATTGCGGGCGGCGAATCATTAACCTGGAGCGAAACAGCCCCGAAGAACGCGGGAGAACCGCGTCGCTGACAGCTCTTTAAAACATTTCAGACTATGCCACGTTCAGTCAATGCAGTCGCTTCGCGCGCACGAAGAAAGAAAGTTCTGAAACTTGCCAAGGGTAACTTTGGTTCAAGGGGAAACGTTTGGACCGTAGCGAAAAACACGGTCGAGAAGGGTTTGCAGTTTGCCTATGCACACCGCCAACTCAAGAAGCGGACGTTCCGTTCGCTGTGGATCACGCGTATCAACGCCGCCGTCCGCGCGCAGGGAATGACCTATTCGCAGTTTATCGGTAAGCTCAACACCAAGGGTATCGCCCTGAACCGCAAGGTTCTGGCCGACTTGGCGATGAACGAACCGAAGGCATTCGAAGCAATAGTTAAAGCAGTTAAATAAGCGGGTCGCACCGCTTGAGCCGGCCGGGAAGACGCAAGTTTTCCCGGCTGTTTTTTATGACTCGGGGGATATTTTGAATTCCGGGGGAGGCTTTTACGACTCCGGCTATTTTCGAACTCCGGTCGTTTTCTGCCCCTGGGGTAAAATCCTTTTTCGAATCGCACATTTGCTGAAGCGATGCGCAGCCACGTGCCGCGTGGATCGAACGAAACGAAGTTCGGGGATATGTCGGGCGCGCAGGGGCGGTTTTACATCTTCTGCAAGAACGCGGTCAGGCTGGTGCCCTCCTCTAGCCCGAGTTTCTTGCGGAGGCGGTAGCGGCTGATTTCGACGCCGCGCACCGAGATGTTGAGCAGGGGGGCGATCTCCTTGGAGAGCATGCCGATGCGGATGTAGGCGCAAAGCATCTTCTCCTGCTTGCTGAGCGAGGGGCCATACTTGTCGAGGTGCTTGAAGAAGTCGCGGTGAACGGAGTCGAAAGTCTCCTCGAAATGCTTGATGTCGTTGTCGTGTTCGAGGTTGGTGTCGATGTTGTCGATCAATCGGGCCGTGCTGCGCCGGATGTGTACCATGTCCTCCTCTTTGGCGGCGCGCAGGATGTTGCCGGCCTCCTTGCGGATTTTTTGCAGAATCTCGTTCTTGCGCACGATATTCAGCGTCGTGCGGGCCAACTCCTCGGTTTTGTGCCGCAGTTCGGCCCGGATGCTCTCTTCTTCGAGGTGTTTGATCTCCTGGTTTTTCTGCTTCATCTCCTGCTGCTGGCGGCGGACGATGGCCCGCTGGCGGCCGTAGGCATATTCGTAGAGACAGACCGCCGCCGCTACGAGGAGCAGAAAATAGATCCCGTACATGATCGGCGACCGATACCAGGGCGGCAGCACCCGGAAGGCGAGCGACGCCACGACCGGCTCGTCGGAGGCATCGGATTCGGGAATCCGGACTTCGAACCGGTAGCTGCCCTCGTGCAGGTCGGTGTACTCCTTGCTGTTGTTCTCGCTGTATTCCGTCCAGATGCCGGCATCGCCGCCGCTGACCAGGCGATAGGAGTAGAGTTTGCGTTGCGGGGCGGCATAGTTGTCGGCGCTACAGACGAAACGCAGCGAATTTTTCGAGTAGGGGATGCGCAGGGGAGTCGCATCGTGACGGCAGCTGCGTCCGTAGACCAGCGAATCGTTTTTGCCGCGGAAGAAGAGCTGGCGGATATGTACGCTCGTCGCCGTGCGGAGCGGGGCCTGGAGCGCCGGCACATGCAGCGACACGAAGCCGTCTTCGGTGCCGACGAGAAGCCGGTCGGCGTCTAACAGGTCGATGTGCTCGAAGCCGCTTATCAGGGCATTGCGCAGGTAGACGCGGCTTCGGCCGTCGTGCAGCCGGTAGAGCGATTCGTCGACGGCATACCAGATGCTGC
>CAMWJM010000020.1 GCA_947174575.1 uncultured Alistipes sp.
GGGACGGAATGCCGATGCTTGTTGGTGAAGTTGTTTTTCCGTTGATGATATTCTTTACGGCCTGCGATACCTGTGGGCGAATAGCATCCTGAACTTCAAATGAAGGTCGCGCCAATTCTTCAACGGCTGCTTCTTGCGGTTCATCGAACATTCGGCGTGTCTGGTCGAAAAAGGCCTGCTTTTTCGGATTCCGAGAAGTCCATTCGGGGAGTTCCTCGGCATCGTTTGCAGGTGTTGCATCGGCCCAAAATGCGGCCGCTTTGGCCATGCTGTCTTGCCGAGAGCGCTCATCTGGGGATAATTTATCCCGTTGTTCGAGTTTATCCAATAAAGGATTCCGACGAGTATTTGCCGCGATCGGCTGTGAGGACGGAGCAATGCTTGCATCCGTTTTTCGTTGTTCGAGTTTTTCTAAAAGGGGATTACTCATCTTTGGGCTTTTCTCAATTCCGATAATATATCTTCTACGGAATAACCTTTATTCAGCACTTCGTCGACATCTTGCCATGTTATATTGTCCGAAGCAGCAGAAAGCATTCGATCCAATTCGATAACATCGTTTTTAGCAAGATTATATTTCCGAACTACGGGAGCCATTTTGCGAGCCCGAGCTTCGACAGCAGCATCCAACTGTTTAGGATACGAGGTATAAGGCGTTTTAGTTCGTTGCTCACCGCGGAATGTTTCTTTTACGGTTTCTTTATCTTTGGGGAGCAACCACTCTTTGATTTCTGCGACATCATCAGAAATCCATTCCTTGCCGCCTTTTACCGATCCACTTTGAACGCTTTTTAGATAGACACGTCCTCCCTGTCGTTGACGTTCGAGTTCCCGGCGCCCTTCCTGTTTTGTATTTTCCAAATCAATCCGGCCCTGCTGCAGTTGTTGATTCGTTTTCTCTTGTCGGGCACCTATGGCTCCTTGCCTGGCTACATAGTCATCCAACGCATCGAGGCGCTGCAATTCAGCTTCGGCCTTATCATATTCATGCCGGGCTTGATTGGCTTTGGCTGCGGCCATTCCGGAAAGAATATTATTCATACGAGCATTGTATTCGCGGTCGGCGGCAATACCTTGATCCTTGAGTTTCATCAACCGGTCGAGCGTTTGCCATGCTAATCCCGTTCCGGGTTGAACATATCCTTGTCCGCGACGACCAAATGCTATACCTCCACTTACCCCTGCTCCAATCAATTCTCCCAACGCTTGGCCAAAAGCCAACATACGAAGATTGCGCTCTTCCTTCGTCGTATCTTGAGGCTTTATGTTTCGCGCAAGTGCCATCGTAGCACTCCCCGACTCATCGATGATTTGCCGCCAGCGCTGCGCAGCCTCATCACGGCGTGTAGTCGCCGCTTGCCGGCGTTGCGTCAGCGTTCTGCTCAAACCATCGAATGCTGTAGAAGAGGCCGGCTGTTGCTCAACCGGCGCTATGGTGGAATCGGAAGTTGCAGAAGTACTCGGGGCCGTGGTTGCAAGTTGTGTTATCGGTTTTTCTGTAACATCTACAACCAATTGTCCCCGTTTATTTCGAGTGGTTATCGGACGCTCTTTGATGATTACCTCTTCGGTTGTATCCATTACAGAGTGATTTTATAGTTTTTGGGGATACCGTATCCAGCCGCAGCTTTCTCTCCCGTTGCGGCGAGTGCTTGGGCACCTTTGACTGCCATGCTCGGGGTTTTAACGCTTGTGCCGCCCATGCCTCCGACAACCGATCCGAGGGCATTGCCAGCACTTGAAATCGTATTTCCCAGAGCTTGAGCACCTGAAGTATCCATCATTCGACCTATCTTCATGTTTTCAATATTTCCCAATTCAGCCATATATTGTTGTTGCACTTGGTCTTTATGCCGTTGGCCGGAGGCAACGATTTGTGCGACGGCATCTGCATATCCTCTGTTCAATTTTGCAGCCTGGGCAACTTTCGCTTCATCGGTCATTCCGCGCTTGATCGCATCAGTTTCCGCAACTTTCATTGCTTCGCGATTATTTTCACGCACCTGTCGCAAGGCTGCTTGGGCATCTGGCCGATCCAATGTATTAGCGCCCATCTCCGCCTGATACCAATCGCTCAACCGCTTTTCTTTGTCCGAAGTCATTCGATCTGCTTTACGCAGTCGCTTGTTGGCTGCAGATGTCGACGCGACGCTGCCGGCAATGGATGCTGCAGCAGCGATGCCGGCCACAATCAAAGGAAGAAAGCACTGCTGTGCGGATAAATGATTTTCCGACCCAATGTAATAGTCGCAGATACAACAGAAAAGCCATATCGCGATCACGGATATACGGCTTTTATTGATTGTTGTCATAATTTTCGCACGTTTATTCGCTCAAAAATAAACTATTATATTTATTTTTGACGAAAATATTTCACAAAAGAATTTCAACCGTGGCTGCACGTAAAAAAGCGAAACAGCGAGAAAAAGAAACCGATCTGCAAAGTCGTCAAGAGCGAGACAAACTCATATGTTACCGTTATGCCCAATGCCGTAATGCAAGCACTGTAGGCAAGGAGTTCGGCGTGAGCCGCATGTATGTTACCCGTGCTTGGGGCCGGTTATCCGAAGACGAGCAGAATGCGTTGCTCGACACCTCGCAACAGGTTGATGAGGAGCTGAACCAGAAGATTCTCGATGCCGAGCGGATTGCCGGCGATGCTTTTGTCCGGAAGATCGTGCAGGCCCGGGAGATCGCGGCCGAGGAACTGCTGCGGCGTTTTACAGGCCCGAATATCAAAATGATTTCCAATAAAGACTTCACCTCCATGCTGCGACTTATAGCGGCCATATCCGCAACGGAGAAAGCCGATGAACACACCGAAACGCAAGACACATTCAGGTTGCACCGCGAATCCATCCGCGAAGACATAGATAATCCTCAAAACATCGATAGCCATGAATAAGAAAAACAATCGCATCCAGACTTCTTTGCCCATCACTGGTCTCGATATCTCCACGCCGGATAACCTTGTTGCCGACGGCAAGCAATCGACCCTCCATAATGCGCGATTCTCGGGGAGTGCATGGCGAAATATTCGGCCCTTTGCATTTGAGGATGTCACGGTTCCAAGTGAACTTTCGGGGATAGAGATTATCTATCATCATCCGGCTGCGGGTGATAATACCAACATTGCATCCCGTCCTATGAACAACGGAATGATAGATCTTTATTTTATAAAAATCGAAGATTCCTCCATGGTCGGAACCGTCATTGCATCTGCATTGCCGCCAAAGATCAAAATATCGCACTTCGGGAATATCCTTATTGTAGCAGATGTTATCAATGAAGTTGTTAGTTATTATTATTTTAACTCTGGAGCATATGAGAAGTTTTCAGTTCCGAAACCGCCCGTGATTGGGGTCAAATCAAACTATCAAAACAACATATCTAACTTGGGTCGCACACTTCAGTTTGTCGGAACGGTAAATGACAATAATCGTATTCCCTTTTTCGACATGCAAAATGGGACATTCTATTTTCCTCAATATTCAGAGAATGGCGGATTCTGGGGTGAAATATGCTATTTCGCAGCATTTCAAATGAGTGACGGAACAATTTTGGCTCCATCCGCTTTACATATTTGTTCGTCAGAACCATTAGATTGCTCACAAGAAAGCCGGAGATTCGAGTTTGGCGATAATGAAATAATGAGAGTAGCTCTTTTTTATATTGATAAAAACAACAAGAAAATATTCATCGAACCTATTGCCGTACAAGAAGATGATGACTTCAAATATCCAAATTTCAAATCTACTGTTTATAATGCAACTGTTCGACAACACATAAGAATAAGTTTAGCTAACACTTGGATTAAACGTACAATAGGAAGCACTACTGCTTACACCGCCAAAGTAGATGTGAATGATACATTGATAACACATGTCAATATATATTCTACACGAATCAATCCGCTCTGGGATGCTGAAAAATTAAAGAACCCTCCTGTTCGTGGCGAGCTAATAGACTACGACTCGGCAAATGCGTCAAATAACCATGTTGCAGTCAATAGCTGGGTTGCCGATATGAGAAAATATCGTATTGACAATAAATTACCCGAGCAACCTTTTTATTTGATAAAATCGATTCCTATTGATTCTTTCGAGCATAGCACAATGCAATATCCTGAACCCTATGAATCCCCCTGGGATTATTCGGGAAACCCTGGAACATCCTATGTGGACATTGTTTTGGATAAAGAAACATTGGATAATATCGAGATGAAACCCATGTACGATCCAATTAACGTTCACCGCACTTATTACGATTCATTAAAGATATACAATGACCGTGTACATATAGGGGGAAGAATCAAGACAACGCTATTTAAGGGGTTCGCAAATGGGTTCTTTGCGAATTGTCCTCAAAGTGGTGACTATATGATGACGACAGTACTCAATATTGACAATGAGGAATATCATGCAAATGCACCAACAAATTACACATTATCTAATGCTATATATTCTCGGATTCTTTCATACCCGGACTATAGAGCGAAAAAGATATACGATTTATTAGAAAATAAAATAATTGGTAGCGTTGATCTTATAGAAGCAAAGGCAAATAACTTTGCTTATGCCTATGCTGATACATCAAGTAAAGGAGAACTTCTTCACTTCAATCGGAATATAACAGGTATACCTGGAGTTACTACTCTTGCATATGAGTTCTATTATGTGAAAAATCCCGTTGATTTCAGTGCTATTATTAAAACGCCAAATGTGAAACGCTCATTGAGCGAGATGAAAAATTGGTATGTCGAATATAATAAGATTCTTGTTTCTGCTTCAAACAATCCATTATCATTTCCGCTGGGCAACAGCTATGTTATAGGTACGGATTCAAATCGCATTCTTGCACTCAACTCCGCCGCCTTGGAGATGTCAGATGCCAAGTTCGGCGAGTTTCCGCTTTACGTATTCACGGAGGAAGGTATCTTCACGCTGCAGTCCGGCAGCGGCGAGGTGCTGTATAGTGCCGTCATTCCCCTCAACTACGACCGCATCATCAATCCCGATACGCTGGCTGTGAACTACAACGTGATCTACATTACAGAGCGCGGCATCCATGCGTTGTTCTCGAACGAATCATCTCTTATTTCGGGGCCAATCAACGACAGCAACAACCATCCTCTACTCGATTTCCTGCGCACCGCACACTTATGCTACCAGCATATCAACAACGAGGTAATGGTCTACAATACGGAGGAGAAGAGCAACCGAGCATTCGTTTTCTCTCTGGACAACAAAACGTGGTCTACACGACAGTTCGTCGGAACCAAGATCAATAACGACGACATCATCTTTCCGCGAACGGACGACCGAATTCGCATTCAGCGGTTGAACGAAGAGATCGCGCCGAGCGCGCATCCGGACGGTTCTGTTTTCGTGAAGTTCGTGTCGCGGCCCATAAAGCTCGGATCGATGGAGTTCAAACGCCTGGAGACGTTCATCGCACGGTTAGTCGCCTCGGGAAGCTATTCGACGACGATCACGCTGGAGGGTTCCGTAGATCTGAAAACGTGGATAACGCTGCGCGAAGTTGCTACATCTGCCGATCGGGACATCTCCATCCGGCGCACACCGAATTCGTTTCGCTATCTGCGAGCCTCGTTTAGCGTCATAGTTCCGGACGATTTCGAATTATCGGGCTATGACCTTGAATACTACACGCGATTCCTGCACCGATTGAGATAAGACCATGAGCGTAAAAATACATCAGTTCAACCCGCAAATATATCCCCGTCTAATATGGGTCGTAATCGGCGAAAAGAAATCGGCACCGCTATCCGATCGATTCGAGGGAATAGATGATATGGACGAATCTACCGAAGCATGTGTCGATCCGACCTATGATCGGATCAATAACAAAGGGGGAGTGCTGATCCGTTTTGCAGCGCACAAGTATGCCCGAAATGTCTCAATAGTCTGCCATGAAGCTGCGCATGCGGCCCTCGACATATTTGACTATACCGGCTGCATAATATCCTCGGATAATCAAGAACCGTTCTGCTATCTGATGGGGTGGATTGCGCAATGTATTAGAGAAGCCGTAAAGTCTAATCGATAACCTATGTGCAGTATGCACAAATAGAGGAGTTCTGCACAAAACGATGCACAAAACTCCTCTATTTTTGTCAAGATACTTCTACATAGTAGAAGTATTTCCAACGTGTGCACTTGAAGTTTGCGCACGCCGGCATGCACAAATTCATAGAATCCGACTCACTCTTGCCATATCATTCCGGCATCCAGCGAAGTGTCCATCTTGGCACTATATCGCCCCGTTTGTGTCAAAAATTGACACACTATACCGCCGAAATATTCTACCTCGATGTATTCTTTGCCATAAAGGCCATAGCGGCTTTTGATAGTACCTTCCAACACTTCTCCTTTATGATTCGGATAGCTGGCCACTCGGGCGCCTGGCTGGGCGAATTCTGCATTGTATGTAATCCACATAAGTTTACTCGCTTAAGTTCATTTCAATGATTCGGTATATTTCGTAGTCTCGAATCTTCACTCCGGCCAGCATCCGCGGAATACGATACAGCACGCGTGCCGGCGCGAAGTCGTAGCGGCCGGTCAGAAAACTGTTCAGCTTCAGCAGGCGTCGAGTATCTTTTTCATACTGCAATCTTTTTTACCGTCCAAAAATCATCATCGCCGCGTCACGTCCGTGTTCGGTCGTGCGTCCCGTCCACTTGGTCAGCAGCTACTTACCGCCGGGTGGGCAGCTGCATGGGCCCACCCGATAGCAGTGGGCGTATTAAACCCCTGGTTTTCCCGGAGGTACTCCAAAATCCATTGTTCGTTTTTTGTCATAACGTTATTTCCTTTTCGATGCCTGCGCGGCGCAAGGCGTGCTGTAGCTCGTGGACGGAGTTGAATAGTTGGGTTACCGCCATAGCCGGCCAGACGTATTCGCGGAACGTCCAGTGCCAATGCGCATCCCGCCGTATAATAGAAATTTCATGCGTTAGGCTTTTCTCCTCGGAACAGCTCCACGCAAACTCATACCGATCCGTCCGGGTTTGCCACTCGATGAAGTTTTCGAACATTATATCCGCGGTTAGCGGCACGGGGCGAATGTCCTCGATGTCGTACTCGTCGGGGTCACCGGCCTCCGGGTCGCTCAACAGGTGTACCCATGTTTCCCCGATTGCTACCACCCGCATCGGAGGCGTTAGTCGTTCTTCGCCGTCCAATACCATCATCTTGGCACATACCCAGTCGCCGACGGATAGTTCATTAGCTTTCATAGTTATCTATTTTTGAAGTGTTCGATGATTTCCGCGACCGTAGCCTTGTGATATAGTGCATAACTTGGGATCACCATTTTCGTAACAACTTCGTCATGGCACAAGCACCAATCGATACCATCCGTAAACCACTGCTCACAGTCATTATAGACATTCATTGCGGCCAGCGCCTTGAACAGCTCGACGTTGGTGCCGCAGTCGACTATCCCCCAGGATACGAGTGTCGCACTCATATTCTCTACCTCCAGTGCTTCCCATTGGGTTTGCGTGATCCCAACGACCACTATGCAATCGTAGAAGTGTATTTGTGGGTACTTCAACGAAAAGCACCAGTTTATCAAACTACATCGCTCCTCCACATTCTCAACGCGGATAAAGCAGGGGGTTGTAAATTTCATTATCTTTCGTATTCGTTAATCGTTTCTGCAATCTGATAGAACACCTGCGGGACTATCGCGTTTCCGTAGGCTTTGATGGACTGGCGACGCCATGCAGGAAAGGTGATACCGTCCAATCCGGCGGAAAGCCCATCATCTCCGCCACAAACAGGGGGTTGAGTTGGGAAGTTTTCCCAGGCCTCTGCCGGCAGTGTTCGCCGATCAGCACGGGCAAGTTGCTCAGCATATCCGTCCGCAACTTCCCGTCTTTCCGAATCAATGCGGCCGGCGATACTGATGACTTGAAGTCGCGGGCTTTCGGTGTCGGCAGCAGAGACATCGTTGCTGCTTTCGCCAGCGTTGGGCGTTCTGCGCTCCCCGGCGACAGGCTTTTGTTGACGCGGCCCGACCCTGAATCTATAGCCGTCGGTGTCGGCAGCAGCGCCGTGCTCATAGGCCTGCTCTTGCCGTTTTCGCAGACCTTCAGACCCTGTGTCTGCACGGTTGGCAAAAGAGCCGTCACGGAGTATGGATTCAGGTTGCTCATGATCTTCCGCGTTCGCTCGGGGTTGCCGTTCGGTTTGCGCCGATCCTCCATCACGGCGGGCGTGGGCAACAATCCAGACGCGGTCTCGCCGGTGGGGAGCGCCGACAGCACAAGCTGGAAGTATAAACGGCTGGACTTCGTAGCCGAGAGCTTCCAGGTCAGCGAACACCGTGTCGAGAACCATGCTCTCCGACCAATTAACGAATCCGCGAACGTTCTCGCCCACGACCCAGCGGGGGAGAATCTCGCGAATTGCTCGCAGCATCTCCGGCCAGAGATAGCGGTCGTCGTCCGTTCCCTTTCGCTTGCCGGCGACGCTGAACGGCTGGCATGGAAAACCTCCTGTGAGGACGTCGATGCGGCCCCGCCAAACGGTAAAGTCAGTTGTTCGGATGTCTTCATATTGGACAGCATTCGGAAAGTGATACTTCAGTACGCGGCGGCAGAACGCGTCGATCTCGCAGTTGAACATATTCGTCCAGCCTGCCCATTCGGCTGCGAGGTCGAAGCCGCCGATTCCGCTGAATAAGGATGCGTGCGTCATGATATATTCGTTCGTCTCGCTCGCGCTCGCTCACTTGACATTCCGGACGCAGCGCACGGACAAGCCGTACTCACAGGAGCTATTATTATCCGGGCACACACGATCCGAATCGAAGCCAAGACAGCCCTCGTAGACATCACCCGCTGCATGGGACGATGACGACACCCAGTAGATGCCCCACGTGCCGACGTACGACAAGGCTCCCGTCGCGAAGTGGCGGACGCCCGCGGCCTCAAGAAAGAGGCCGCCGCCGAATAGACGCCCGGACAACCTATGGGGGCCGTTCTCCTGCCATTCGCTACCCAGGTCGGCGACGACCTTCCGTTCTTCGGGTTTGGGTAATCTCCAGCCATTCCCCAACTGCTTGACCGCCTCAACAACCTCGTCGTAGGTGTAATACCAGCGGCCGTCTACCTCCGTACCGCCGAAGCCCGTCAAGTTCTCCGTCATCCATTCGAGATTGGGCAGGCCCGGCAGGATGATCGTATCGCGAGCTTTCTCCTCGGATTTCGATTGCCCGATATTGCACGGGGCAGTCTCTGGTCGTGATTCGGACTGCTCGGCCTCCTCGTACGTTTCGAGCGGACACCAGTCGGGGATTTTTAGAAAGTGTTTCGGCCCGTCAAATCCAGCTAATCGGCAAGGATTTACCCGCGTACAAATGCGTGCAGGGATTTTATTAATATCCTCATGGATGTATTTTTCGCAAAACATGCAATCTATGCAGCTGTCAATTATGTTTTCAATCTTTCTCATAATGCTACGTTTTAATTATTTGACCAATTCATATTCGTATGCCACGACCCACGGATTGCGGGCCCACGTACCACGTCCGGACACCTCGTCGATCAAAGCCGCAAAGGCTTCGCGAGGAGTGTCGAAAATTTTTAAAGAGCCATTATATGCCTTATCATGACAATTTTTATAAACAATCCCGTCAACCATATAGCCGCTATATGGATGTTCTATTACACCCTCCTTGATGCAACACTCGTCCGATATGTCTTGCAGACGCTCGGCGCGGCTGCCCGTAATGCGGATGCGGTGCGGCATCAACTTCGCCTTTACGAACATTTTGTTTCTCCAACCGGGTTCGTCGGCGATGTCCTCCTCCTCGAAATACGATTCATGAAACGGGTTGCGTTGGAGCATCGCCAGCTCCTCAATCTCGGCGTATCGTTGCGCCACGGCGACCACCTCGCCTACCTTGTAACGGGTAGGTTTGGAGAATAAAAGGGTCGCGTCTTCAGCGTACACCTTCACGCAGTCGTCCTGAATAACCAGACGATAGCCCGCGTTCACCAAGGTTGTGAGCCGGGTCTGTTCTGCTTTGGTGAACTCATTACGCCGCGTGTTCTTCTTGTAGACCTCGATCGTCGCCTGCGTCAACCCGTAGGCATCGTTGAACATGATTTTCTTCATTTCTCAAAGTATTTTTTGCAGTTGCAAGGCACGATTTTGTGGTTGGCCCATTCTCCTTGAAAGCGGCGCCATTCTTTGTTGTAGTCGCCCGTCTTGTCTCGGTAAAGCATTGCGAAAGGCAGGAAGCCCGCGCGCCACGCTTCGCCCAGTCGTGCAAGGGCTTTCTCCTGCGTATCGCCCGGATAGCCGATCAGTACGTAGCATTGCAGGACGTTGCTCGCTTTCGTGAAACCCGCATCCAGCAGCATCTTGCCCGCCGCTTGCAAAGGTTCGAGGTCGTTCGGCGTGTCGTAGGCGAAGAACATCGATTCGGGCTTCAGCCCCCGAAGCCGCACGGCCATTTCCGGGGTCAGCAGCGCCGCTTCCAGTCCGCCAACAAACTGCGGCCGATGCGGCTGCCGGGCCAGCAT
>CAMWJM010000021.1 GCA_947174575.1 uncultured Alistipes sp.
GTATAGATCGTGTCGTAAAAGCGCCACGACGCGACGGGCGCCACGGCGATCGCCAGCTTGAACAAGCCCTGTCCTTTGAGCGCGCAGCTCAACGCCATGAACCCGCCGTACGACCAGCCGTAGATGCCGATGCGGCCGGCGTCGATCCACGGCTGCGCAGCCATGTACCGGGCCAGCGAGAGTTGATCCTCGACTTCCAGCGCCCCCAGGCGCCCGTAGGTCTGCTTCTTGAACCGCTCGCCGCGGAATCCCGTGCCGCGACCGTCGGCCGCGACCACGACATAGCCCTTGTCGACCAGCGCATCCTCCCAATCGAGCGACCAGCGGTCGGCCACGGTCTGCGACCCCGGGCCGGAATACTGCGTGAGCAGCACGGGATAGCGCTTCGCCGGATCGAAGTCGCGCGGCCGCACGATGTAGGCGTTGAGCGTGTCGCCGCGCTCGGTGGCGAACGTGAAAAACGCCTTTGCCGGACGCCCCGATGCGGCCAGCTCCTGCTGCAATTCGGTGCTCTCCGCCAGCGTGCGGACGGGCACCCCCTCGCCGGTGCAGACTTCGATGCGGTTGGGCACGGAGGCCGATGAAAACGTCGAAATGTAGTATTTCATATCTTTGCCCGGCGCCACGGTGTAGTAGCCCTCGCCCGAAGTGAG
Organism: uncultured Alistipes sp.; assembly: GCA_947174575.1. Taxonomy (GTDB): domain Bacteria; phylum Bacteroidota; class Bacteroidia; order Bacteroidales; family Rikenellaceae; genus Alistipes. The sequence goes on from CAMWJM010000021.1 coordinate 654, forward strand.
GCGACGCTTGTTCTTGCCGTTCAGCCCCACGCTGTAGAGGTTGCGGCGCAGAGGCGAAGTCTCGGTCGAGAGATACCACACCCGCTTGGGCGTGACGCCCACGACCTCGGTCACCTCCCACGGCCCCCGGGTGATCGGGGCGATCAGACCGCCGCGGACGCTGTAGAGATAGAGGTGCATGAAGCCGGTGTGGCTCTCTTGGCGGACAAGGAACCGGTCTTTGTCGATGAACGTGACGGTGCGGTCGTCGACCCGCTCGACATATTGCTGCGCCCGCTCCTCGTAGATCGTGCGCTGCGCACCGTGGGGTTCGCAGAGGATCACTTCGAAAGTGTTCTGCCGCCGGTTGAGACGATGGAACCACAGCCGCCCGTCGGGCGCGAAGCCGATGCGGGGGATATACTGGTCGGTCTCGGCCCCGGTGTCGATGCGCTCGGTCTGCCCCGTGGCGAGGTCGACCACGAAGAGCTGCACCGTGGAGTTGGTCTCCCCGGCCTTGGGGTATTTGAACGCGAAGACCTCGGGATGCAGCTTGCCGCCGAAGCGCATCATCTGCGTCATCGGCACCTCGCGTTCGTCGAAACGCAGGTAGGCCAGCCGCTGCCCGTCGGGCGAAAAAGCGTAGGCCTGCGTCGTGCCGAACTCCTCCTCGTAGACCCAGTCGGTGGTGCCGTTGATGACGGCGTTCCACTCGCCGTCGAAAGTAAGCCGTTTCGTATGGCCGGACTGCAAGTCGTAGAGATACAAGTCGTTCCGATCCGAGTAGACGATCGATTTGCCGTCGGGCGAGAACGAAGCGTCGCGCGGAGCGACGGCGTCGGACAGAATCGGACGCAGGGTTTTGCCGTCGGAGAGGAAATAGCTCGTGGTGTAAGAGCGGCGGTAGATGGGCGTGCGGCCCGAAGCCGCGAGGATGCTCTGCTCGTCGGGCGAAAAGGCATAGTCGACGAGTGCGAAGCCGACGGGCGGCGTCGGCAACAGCGACATCGGCGGCTCGTCGACGGCATAGGCATACCGCACGATGTCGTTCCCCTCGACGACGGTATAGTGTTCGCCGTCGTTCATCGAACGGACACCGGCCACGCGTTCGTTCAAAGCCCGCAGCCGGGCGATCGCGGCATACTCGTTCTGCGCGAAAGCCGCCAGACAGAGGCTGGCGGCGAAAAGGGTGAAAACCGATTTTTTCATAACAGCAACAAACGCTCTATAGGATTATAGACAGAAACCGCCTCTGTCCATTCCATTCGGGCAATAGCCCTTGCCGCAGCCTGCGGAGCACGCTTGCGGGCCTCCGCCGGGGGAGGCTGCGGCCCGCACGGCTCCCGGAGCCGCACAAGATGCAAAAATTCTATCGGGCAAGAAACCGAACGGCGATTCTTTTCGGGCAGGGTTTCTTTCTATCTATATGTCTTTCGTATCGAATTCGTAGCCCAGGCGTTTGCCGGTCACGAACTTGGAGTTGTCCATCTTGGTGTTGAACTGGTCGACCGTCACCCGGGCCGAGAGGGCGTAAGGCGCCGTGAGCGGGTCGAAGTCCAGGGCGAAAGCTATGGCCTCTTCGAGCACCGTCACCAAGGCGTCGCGGCCGATCTCGGCGCTGCCGAATGCCTCGGGGCGCACCGAACTCTGACCCTTGCCCTCGACGAAGTAGCGGCGGTCGCGGTTGATGAAGAGCCGCCCGATCAAATAGCCCTCGTCGGCATTGCGGTTGAACTTGAATGAGTCGGAGAGGAAGTTGTAGATGTGGATCACGCCGCAATAGGCGTTCTCCGGATCGGCCTCGACATAGGACGTGCGGCGCACGGGATGCTGTGCGTCGAAGTCGAAGACGTCGGTGTGCATCTGGAAGATCAGCAGGTCGTTGGCCACCTGCAGCTGCGCCTCGAACTTGCCCCGGTCGCGGTACTCGATCCGCACGCGGCGGTCGAGCCGCCCTTCGAGCTGGTCGTCCAGCTCCGAGGCCATTTCCAAAAGAGTCTCTTTCAAAAGGTTGAACGCGGCGAACGTGTTGTCGAAAACGTGTTGTTTCAACGTCGACTTGCGGATCACGGTTTCGAGAATCCGCGCTCTGGAGGAAGTGACTTCCATAAATTCAGTAGTTTGACGATCCTGCGCCGTCCCGGTCGGGGAGGAGCGTTATTTGATCCGTATTTCCCGGCCCGATTCGAGGGGTGCGCCCCGCTTCAGGCGGTTGAGTTTTTCGAGCGAACGGGCGCGGATGGCATAGGACTGGCCCACGCTCCGGGCCGTCTCGCCGTCGCGGCAGATGTGCTGCCGGGCGTTACCGCCCCAGCCCGTCTTCTTGCGCTCGATGTAAACCGCCTCGCCGGTCGAGGGCTGCACGCGACGGCCGCTCTTCAGGTCGTTGAACTTGCGCAGGTTGCCGGCCGAGATGCGGAACGTACGGCCCAGGCTCTCGAACGTGTCGCCCTCCTTGGCCAGCACATAGTGCACGCCGTTGGTCGCATAGACGTTGTAGCCCTCGTGGGCGTTGATCGTCACGCGATAATCGTCCGGATCGAAGAGCGTGCCCCGGTCGCTCACGGTGCTCTGCGACGCGAACCACTCGTCGGGGTCGTTCTTGCCGCCGACGCCCGAAGCATAGAGCCGCTCGCCGTCGGGCCGGTCGAGCAGATAGAGTTTGTAGGTCTCGATCAGGAGCACCAGCCGCTGCGCATAGTCGGGCGCCGTGGCATAGCCGGCGGCTTTCAGACCGCGCGCCCAGCTCTTGTAGTCGGTCGCCGAGTAGGCGAACAGCGAATCGTAGCGGGGCTGCGTGTCGAGGAACACGGCGTGGTCGTGGTACGAGGCCTCGACCGACTCGTAGGCGCGGAAACATTCGCCCGCCTCGTCGTCGTCGTGATAGACCGCCGGGCCGGTCCAGTTGCGCTTGCACTTGATGCCGAAATGGTTGTTGGATTCGAGCGACAGGCGGCTGTTGCCGCTGTCGGATTCGAGGATGCCCTGGGCCATGGTGATGCTGGCCGGGATGCCGTAGCGCTCCATCTGGAGCACGGCGATCGACTTGTAGCGGTCGATATACTCCTCGCGCGTCATGCGCGATGCACGGCGGCTCTGCGCCCCGGCCGATGCGGCTGCCGAGAGCAGGATTCCCGCGAGCAGTATTGCAGTTCTGGAAAAAATCATTATCTTTGTTTTGAGTTTACCCAACAAAGGTATGATTTTCCTGCGAAAATCACAACATTAAAACCTATCGAACTATGTTTACCCAGCATGCGAACGCGATTTTCAGCCGTGCGATCGACGACTATCATCGGTGGGACGATGTGGATCGCCCGCTCGAAAATCCCTACGAGCCGGGCACGCTCGACCGACTGCTTTACCACAAGTGTTGGATCGACACGGTGCAATGGCACCTGGAAGACATCATCCGCAACCCCGAGATCGACCCGGCCGAAGCCCTGAAGATCAAGCGCCGGATCGACTCGTCGAACCAGGAGCGCACCGACATGGTGGAATATGTCGACTCCTATCTGCTCGACAAATACAAGGAGGTCGTGCCGGCTCCCGACGCCCGGCTCAACACCGAGACCCCGGCGTGGGCCGTCGACCGGCTCTCGATTCTGGCCCTGAAGCTCTACCACATGGCCCGCGAGACCGAGCGCACGGACGTCGACGAGGCCCACCGCGCCGCATGCCGGCAGAAACTCGACGTGCTGCGCCTGCAGCAGGCCGACCTGTCGCAGGCCATCGAAGAGCTGATCGAAGACATCGAAGCGGGTCGCAAGTTCATGAAGACCTACAAGCAGATGAAGATGTACAACGATCCGGCGCTCAATCCGGTGCTCTATGGCAAAAAATAGGCCCCTGCCGACCCACCTGCTGGTGGTGCGCACCTCGGCGCTGGGCGACGTGGCGATGGTGCCGCATGCGTTGCGCGCACTGCGTGCGGCCTATCCGGCGCTGCGCATCACCGTGGCCGTGCCGCCCGTGTGCCGGCCCTTCTTTGAGGGGCTGGAGGTCGAGTTTCTCGACACCGACACCAAGGGCCGCCACCACTCGCTGCTGGGGATGTGGCGCTTGGCTCGCGAGGCCCGGCGCATGGGCATCGACGCCGTGGCCGACATACACGGAGTGATGCGCTCGGAGGCGTTCCGCTACATCATGCACCTGCACGGCATTCCCATAGCCCGCATCCGCAAGGAGCACGCCGAAAAACGGCAGTTCATCCGCCGGGGCGGAGCCGCCTCGGCCCCGCTGCGGCACACCGTGCTGCGCTACTGCGACGTCTTCCGACGCCTGGGATTCGAATTCGACGACCCCACGCCGCCCGTGCGTCGCGAACGACCCAATCCGATGGGCGAGAAACAAGGGCGCTGGATCGGCTTCGCGCCTTTCTCGGCCCAAATCGGCAAGGCCTACCCCATCGACCTGGCACGCGAGGCGGTGCGACTGCTCTCCTCGCGCCACGACCGCATCTTCATCCACGGCGGCAAAGGCATCGAAGCCGAATTCGCGGCCGAAATGGAGCGGCGCTACCCCAACGTCACGGCGGTACACGGACGTCTCGACCTGGCGGGCGAAATGGACTTGATCGCCAACCTGGACTGTATCGTGTCGATGGATTCGCTGGTCATGCACCTCGCCTCGCTCGTGGTCGCGCCCGTGGTATCGATATGGGGCGCCACACACCCCGGACTGGGATTCATGGGCTGGGGCTGCGATCCGCAACATGCGATCCAGGCCTCCATGGCCTGCCGCCCCTGCTCGACCTACGGCGCCAAGCCCTGCCGCTATGGCGACTACCGGTGTCTGCGGGCCGTCTCGCCGCAAATGATCGTAGAGCAAGTGGGCAAAATCGTAGGAACGGGCAAATAACAACGCCGACCACGCCCTATACCCTACCCACCGGGCGCAAACTGTTTATCAATATCTAATATTAAGGGTCGTTGCGACCTGCACGACTCCGTGAGCCGCATTCCACGGCGAAAATATATGGAGATCGTTTTGCGAATCATCGAAATTCCGCCGAATCATGCGATCCGGCGGAGTATGCTGCAAAGCGATTCCTTTTTTATACCGACACTCCGAAGTCGCGCAACGCATCGTTGAGCGACGTTTTTTTGTCGGTCGACTCCTTGCGGCGACCGATGATCAATGCACAGGTCACGCTGTATTCGCCTGCCGGGAACTGCTTGCGGTAGCTGCCCGGCACCACCACCGAGCGGGGCGGGACATAGCCTTTGTAGGTCACCGGCTCCGGCCCCGTGACGTCGACGATGTGCGTCGAACCGGTGATGACCGTATTCGACCCCAAGACCGCTTCGCGGCAGACGCGGGCGCCCTCCACCACGATCGAACGCGAGCCGATGAAACAGTTGTCCTCGACGATCACCGGCGCCGCCTGCACCGGTTCCAGCACGCCGCCGATGCCCACGCCGCCCGACAGATGGACGTGCTTGCCGATCTGGGCGCACGAACCCACCGTGGCCCACGTGTCGACCATCGTACCCGTGTCGACATAGGCGCCGATATTGACATACGACGGCATCAGAATGGCCCCCGAAGCAATGTAGGCGCCGTATCGCGCCACGGCATGCGGCACCGCGCGCACACCCAGCGCCTCGTAGTCGTGCTTGAGTTCCATCTTGTCGAACCACTCCAATTCGCCCGCCTGCATCTTGCGCATGGGCTGGATCGGGAAGTAGAGGATCACCGCTTTCTTGACCCACTCGTTGACCCGCCAGTCGCTCTGGGCCTCGTCGAGCGGCTCGGCGCAGCGCAGCAACCCCTTGTCCACCAGCTCGACCGTCTCGCGCACGGCCTGCCGCACCGCCTCGTCCTGCAACAGCGCGCGATCGTCCCACGCACGTTCGATGATCGCTTTGAGTTCTTCGTACATAGCATTTATTTTACGATCAAAGTTACGCATTTTTTCTTAACTTTGTCTCGAATTACGCAAATACCCTTCGACGATGACGAAATCGATACGTGCGGCAGTGCTCCTGGCGGGCGGCGTCGCGATGATTGCAGCAAGTTGTACGCAGCAGATGAAACAGATCAACCACCTGCCCTACCCCGACACCGAGCGCGGGGAGACGGTCGACGACTATTTCGGCACCTCCGTGCCCGACCCCTACCGCTGGCTGGAGGACGACAACTCCGAGGCCACGGCCGCCTGGGTGAAAGCCGAGAACGCCGTGACGGACGATTATCTGGCGCAGATCCCGTTCCGCGACGCCATCCGCAAGCGCCTGACCGAGTTGTGGAACTACCCCAAGCAGGGGCTTCCCTCGCGGCACGGCGACGCCTGGTACTGGTTCTACAACGACGGGCTGCAGAACCAATCGGTGCTTTATCGCGCCGATGCGCCCGACGGCGAGGGCGAAGTCTTCCTCGACCCCAACACGCTCTCGGACGACGGGACGGTCGCGCTGTCGGCGGTGTCGTTCTCCGAGGACGGGAAATATTGCGCCTATTCGGTCGCCGCTTCAGGTTCGGACTGGGTGGAAATCCGGGTGCTCGACACGGCTTCGGGCGCCCCGATCGACGACCGCATCGAGTGGGTGAAGTTCTCGGGCGCGACCTGGTCGCCCGACTCCAGAGGCTTCTACTACAGCGCCTACGATGCCCCCAAAGCCGGGGTCTACTCGTCGCAGAACCGGTTCCAGAAAGTCTATTACCACGCTTTGGGCACTCCGCAGTCGGCCGACAAGCTGATCTACAGCGACGCGGCACATCCGCTGCGCTACTTCTCGGCCTGGCCCAGCGACGACGGCAAATGGCTCTTCGTGGTGGCTTCGGAGGGTACGTCGGGCAGTGAAATCCTCTATAAGAGAGTGGGCGACAAGAAGTTCCGCACGCTACTCAAGGGTTTCGCCCACGACTACGACATCGTCGACTGCAAGGACGACCAGCTCTACTACACGACCAACGACGGCGCCTCGAACTACGCCCTGCGCAAGCTCTCGCTCGCGGCACCCGGGAAGCCCGCGACGGTGATTCCCGAGAAAGAGCAGTTGCTGGAGGGCGTCTCTACGGGCGGTGGCTCGCTCTTCGCCATCTATCTGCAGGACGCGCAGCACAAAGTGGCCCAATACGACTACGACGGCAAGCTCGTGCGCGAAGTCGACCTGCCCGCGATCGGCACCCTCGGCGGATTCGGCGGCAAGAAAGAAGACACCGATTTCTATTACGCGCTGTCGAACTACACGTCGCCCTCGACCCTCTATCGCTTCGACATCGCGTCGGGCGCCTCGACGCTGTTCAAGGCCCCCGAAGTACGCTTCGATCCCGATCTGTTCGTCACCGAGCAGGTGTTCTATCCCTCGAAAGACGGGACGCGCGTGCCGATGTTCATCACCCATCGCCGCGACATGAAGCTCGACGGGCAGAACCCCTGCCTGCTCTATGCCTACGGCGGTTTCCAGATCAATCTGACACCCGGATTCAACCCCTCGGCGCTGATGTTCGTCGAGCAGGGCGGCATCTACTGCGTGGCCAACCTGCGCGGCGGCTCGGAGTACGGCGAAGCGTGGCACAAGGCCGGCATGCTCGAAAACAAGCAGAACGTCTTCGACGACTTCATCGCCGCAGCCGAATACCTCGTGGCCGAGCAATACACGTCGTCCGACAAATTGGCCATCCACGGCGGTTCGAACGGAGGTCTGCTGGTCGGCGCCTGCGAGGTGCAGCGCCCCGACCTCTATGCCGTCTGTCTGCCGGCCGTGGGCGTGATGGACATGCTGCGCTACCACAAGTTCACCATAGGCTGGGGCTGGGCCGTGGAGTACGGCTCGTCGGACAATGAGGAGCAGTTCGCATACATCTACAAGTATTCCCCCCTGCATAATATAAAGGAGGGCGTAGCCTACCCCGCGACGCTGGTGACCACTGCCGACCACGACGACCGCGTGGTGCCGGCCCACTCGTTCAAGTTCGCGGCCCGGATGCAATATTGTCAGGCGGGCGACGCGCCGGTGCTGATCCGCATCGAATCCAACGCGGGCCATGGCGCCGGCAAACCCACCTCCAAGCGCATCGACGAGGCGACGGACATGTATGCGTTCCTGTTCCAGAACATCGGCGTACCTTATAAACCCTGCAAAAAATAGGTTCGCGCGACCTGTCGATCCATGAAAGTCTACAAATTCGGAGGAGCTTCGGTGCGGCATGCCGACGGCGTGCGCAACCTGTTGAAGATCATCGGCGACGAACACGATCTGTTCATCGTCGTTTCGGCCATGGGCAAGACGACCAACGCTCTGGAGCGGGTTTTCGCCGGCGTGCAGCAGGCCGACAGCGAAAAAATCGGGGAGGAGATCGCCGCCCTGCGGGCCTACCATGCCGCGATCGTCGACGATCTGTGGCACGAGCCGACGAAGCTCGCCCGCGTCGAGAGCCTCTTCGCCGAACTGGAGCAGACCGCTGCGACGGGGAGCTATCGCCCCGAGGACGCCGAATTGTGGTACGACCGGATCGTGGCCTACGGCGAGTTGATCTCGACGACGATCATTTCCGAATATCTGGCCTACGCCGGCATACCCAACCGGTGGATCGACATGCGGCGGGCGCTCGTCACCGAGCAGCGCCACAAGGACGCCGAAGTCGACCTGGCGGCCTCGGCGCCGCGTCTGCGGGCCGAGATCGACGGGCGTGCGGAGCGGATTTTCGTGGGTCAGGGTTTCATAGGCGGGGCGCCCGACGGCACCACCACAACCCTCGGACGCGAGGGTTCGGACTACTCGGCGGCGGTCGTGGCCCACATCGTCGACGCCGAATCGATGTCGGTGTGGAAGGATGTCGACGGCGTATTGAACGCCGACCCCAAGATCTTCCCCGACGCCGTGCAGATCGCCGAACTCAACTATCTGGACACCATAGAACTGGCCTACAGCGGCGCGCAGATCATCCACCCCCGGACAATCAAGCCCCTGCAGAACAAGAACATACCGCTCTACGTGCGGCCGTTCGGCGACAAGCGCAAGCCCGGCACCGTCATCCGCGGCATGTCGGCGCCGGTCGACGTGCCGATTCTGATTCTGAAGAAAGACCAGGTGCTGCTGACGATCCGTTCGCGCGACTTCTCGTTCGTTCTGGAGGAGAAGTTCGCCGCGATCTTCGCGCTACTGGAGCTGTTCCGCGTCAAGACCAACCTCATACACAACTCGGCGATCAACCTGAGTCTGTGCGTCGACGACTCGTGGCACATCGACGAAGCGATCGCCGCGCTGCGCAGCGAAGGGTTCGACGTCATGAAAATCGGGTCGATGGAGTTGCTCACCATTCGCGGGTATACAGACGAACTGTGGCAGCGCCATGCCTGCGGGCCGCAGGTCTTCATCCGTCAGGCCACGCAGTCGACGGTGAGAATCGTCAGAAAAGCCGGAGGCGACTCATAAATTCACAATTCAGAATTCACAATTCACAATTAACGCGTTCGGTTTCGCCGACGCGTTTTTAGATTTTTAGATTCGACGCATTGTTCGGTTCGTCCGACGGCATTTCTCGGTTTGTCCGACGGCATTGCGAATCAATCGCCCTCCTCCCGGAGCTTCTGCAGGATCGTCCAGTAGGAGTCGTCGCGGATTTCGCCGCGGCGTTTCATCTCGACGATCGTGCGGGCCATGTAGCGCCGGATGTCGCGCTGCAACCGTTTGTAGAGCGGACAGCGGGTGTAGTTCTCGTTGTCCAGGAGCACGTCGCGGATCGAGCGCAGCGAATTGGTGTAGTTCGACATCTCGTTGCGCAGCGCCACGCCCTGCTTTTTCGACGAGGCGATTTTGGCGATCGAGAGCTGCCGCAGTTTCTCGCACACCGAGTTGAGCAGCACCATCACTACGTCTGTCTATAATACACAACTGACGCAGCCGACGA